>JBFKKF010000455.1:0-2381 GCA_041631355.1 Bacteriovoracaceae bacterium
CCAGCTGGTAAAGATGATGATATAAGAAAGATTGGCGATTTATTTATGGATAAATACAACCAAGGCGTTGTTCTTATCACCTCTGAAAAGGGAGCTAAATGCGCTGTACTCTTAAAAACTTTCAAAAATAATAAAGACATTAATTGCTCTAATATTCTTAAAGAAAGTATGGGGAAATTCGATGGCAAAGGTGGTGGTAAACCTGACATGGCGCAAGGATCTGTCGACACAAGTCACCTACCTGAACTAGTAAAAGAAATAAAAGAACTTATATTGTAGTTTTGACATAAAGTTGACATAAACTTAATCGATCTAACAATTGGATTCGCTAGTATGACTTCAGAAACAAAAACAAAAATGTTTCGATCAAGTCTTGCTGGCCGATCAAATTGTTTTCCATTTTCCCTCTTTGTTTCCCTCCTTTTTTCCTCCCAAAACTCTGACGGTCAGCAAACTTTTTTTAAGCTCCTTCAAAAAAAGGAACAAGTTCGGGAATCGGCTCTTCTTTTAAGACAGCAGTCACAATATCAATGAAATTCTCTTCGTTGAATGGTTTTACAATATAGGCGTCCACTCCCAAGTCTCTACAAATTTCTTGGATAAATTTATCTGCATCCGCGCTAACCACAATAATTTTAATGTCCGGGGACAAAGGATCATCTTTTATTTTTGAAATCAAATCCATGCCGTCTATATCCGGCATATTTAAATCAGTAATTAATAAGTCATATGGTTCATCATCCAGAGATGATTCCGCTATCAACTGCCAAGCTTCAGCTCCCGAGGCAGGAGTCGCGATACTAGTAAAGCCATGTTTTTTCAGCTTAGATAACTCCAACAATCTTGCGTAATCAGCATCTTCAGCAATAATAATTTTCTTGTTTAGAACTTCACCCATAACACTCTCTTAGATTTTTTTAACATTCTAAATTTTATTTTGTTAGTCACCTAACGAGTATTTTAACACTATGTTCAACTTTAGATTTCTTAATATTGAATCTGTATAGTTCTAGTACAACTAAAGTTAAGCTAAGAAATGCCACTAAAAATTAGTGGCATTATATTATATGGTTCTTTCTAAACGTATTTTCAACAGCTTACAGCATAACCTTTTGAGCCAGTAATATTACCATCTTCCTCGCATAGGTCTATCAACCACACATTGAGTTCTCGCTCTACGTGGTCCATGTCCAAGACCAAGACCAATTCCAACTCCGACTCTACCACCGTGACCAACACCAACTCCAATTTCAACTCTGCCACGTCCATGTCCATGTCCACCTCTACCAGAGCGGGCTCTGTAAGTTTCACATTGTCTTAGGGCCCTCTGGCAAGCCTGCCCTTTAACTCCAGTTCCTTGGGGACCGCTGGCCCTTCCGTAAAATGAATGGAGGGTTCCACCACTTCTCATATGAACTAATCTTGCAGTACAAGACCTGCTTACCATAGTTCTTCTTCTATGAGGTAATTCCTCTTCGCAAAATAATCTTCTTCCCCTGTAGTAGCCTCCTCGAATTGCCCTATCACAATCCCATCTAGCTTCACTACAGGCTTCATATCTAGTATAACCATAGCCCATAAAACTATCTAGGATCATACCCCTGCCATTTTTTAAATTAACCCTACATTGATCGTGACCTGCTTGAGCAGACTCCGATCCAGCAAGCATTGTTAAACCTAGAACTACTAATGTTAAAGCTATCTTCATTTTTCCTCCAAATTATGTTCACCCCTAGTTAAAGAGCTCTTTTTTATTGTTTTAATTTTCTTCCTGAAAATAATTATTTAAAATCTATGAGCAATTTATGTGCCAAAACCATGATAAGTGAAAACGAGAACTAGACGCGGCGCACGGTGCGTTGTGGCAGTAGCAAAATGTCTTTCTGTGAAATAAAAGTCAAAAGGTTACTAATTGACAGATTGCGCAAAAACCCATAATAAATGTCTATGAATAAAAAGAATTCCAAAGTAAAGCCGGTAGATGTGGACCAGATAGACATGGATCTCCTTAAAGAGAGAACCACCGACATCCCCTCGATTATTGAATACGCTCATAATGTGGGTGGGTTTGCTATAAGGCCAACTGAAGAGGGAGTCATCAAGTCAAACGCAGTGGCGGCGATGGAAGACCAAACCCAAATGCAATTGGATCAAATTTTTAAGCAAATGAAACTCTTAGCAGATCAGGCAAAAGAGATAAAAGATAGAGCTGATATTTCATATCAAATTTACCAGGCTAAAATGAATTTTAAGCCTCTTGTGGGAAAAGTTTATTTTCTTTACGCTAAAAATGAAGACAGAATACTCTCCATCATTTCTCCAACCGAATGGGGAGATAATATGCCCTTTGATAAGTTTATAGCAGAGGTCAAATTGCTGGC
>JBFKKF010000456.1:0-2370 GCA_041631355.1 Bacteriovoracaceae bacterium
GTCTCATTATCTAACCATTGATTTCTCTAAAGTATAATGGTCGTACAATCGGGCCCAGAAATACATCTCAGTTATATCTAGTTGTAACGAATTATAAAACTTAGGGTATTTAGCCTGTAAGCAATCAGGACGTTTGTCACTTAGATACTTCGATTGAATATATCCTTTATCATCCCCAACCGAAACATATGTCCAGCCTGGTATTTTGTTTTTTACTGGTTGTATTTTAAGCGAATGAGAACATTGAATCACTGTTACAGAAGTTGAATCCTTTGATGGGTTTTCATGTATATGCCCCATAAAGTTAATATAGTACCTTCTCCCTAGTGACTCAGCAATTGAGGCAGTTGAAATAATAAGAACGAATACCCAAACAAATATTTTCATATCCTAAACCTTCCACCTAAATTGTATCGTCTCCCATTTATGACATTGAGGACATCTCCAAAATATATCATCGGAGTTAAAGCCACACTGAGAACAATAATGTCTAGTAAGTGAACTATGTAAAGATCCCAACAAATCCTTTGTTTGGGAAATTGCTTTTTCACTTTGCCCCGTTTCAATAAGTAGCTTAATAAACTCAATTTGTAAGACATCGCTTCCACTGTTAAACTTAGATAGCCAACTATCTAGCAGGGTGAAAGCCTCCTCTTTTCTATCGAGGCTTTTTAAGAGGCGAATTTGAGCGAGTACAACACTAGGAGAACTGTTTAACTCCTCGTCTTTTAAATGTAGAAAGAAGGTTTTTAACTCATTTAAACGTTCAAAGTAATTGTCCCTATCACTTGGAGTCTTAAATTCTTCAAGCGAGACGAAAATGAATGAGATATACATTGGATGTTCTTTTAATAGTTCAATCAATAATCCATGTGCATCCTCAACCTTACCTTGTATAAGATAGAGTTTTAAGCGCAAAATTTTTGCTGATACAGAAGGAGCAAATCTGAAGGCATCATCTAAGTCTTCGGCACAAGCTGCGTAATCTCCAGCTTGAAAATGCCCTTTAGCCTTTTCCACTAATATGTGAGAGATTGTCTCTGACTGGTTCTCTTGCCCAACCTTAGATAACATAATTCGATAATTATAAGCTTGATCCCAATCCTCTACATCTTCATAGATTCTACATAAGGCCCGAATCACCTCATCCTGATCCCTATTAATTTTTAAGACATCTTTATAGGTTTCAATCGCCTTATCTATAAAGCCCCCCTTATCAAAGTCAACTGCTAACTCTTTCAGGGCCCGTAGGCGAGAAGATTCATTTATATTCTCTCTAGCAATTAGTGATCTATGAATGCTAATCGCCTTATCTATTTCTCCATTACTTCGAAACAATCCTCCCAGCGCAAAATATGTCTCTAAGGTTTCCCTATTCAGGTCAACAGCATTTAGGAATTCTTTTATCGCAAGATCTTTATTACCCGAAATTAAGTACTGAGTTGCATTTAAAAATATTTTTGATTGTGTTTCAAAAATATTATCCCGATACTTCTTAGATAATTTAACTCCATACTCTTTTTCAATAATATAGTGGTAAATAAAAATCAAAGTTATGACTATGGCCATCACGGCCAATAAATGTTCTTTAATAAAAGTTAATACTAGTACGATATCCAAACTATTGGCTCCTAATTATATAAAAACATTGGAGTCGTAGAGTTCTTTAGGCGGTAGTTTAGATCTTTAACTGCTTCTTCCATCTCTCCAAACATATCGATAAAGTTAATCTTATCTTTTTTAATCTTAATAAATTTAAGATCAAAATCAGCTTCTATCTCTAACTCTTTATGTATTCTTCTTCCCGCTTCCCAAAGACCGGCTATTTCATCGACCAGTCCTCGCTCCTTGGCTCCCTGCCCTGAAAAAATTTGTCCTTGAGCATACTTCTTTAAGCCATCAAGTCCATCAACAATCCTCTCCCCACGGACTTTGAAAATATCATTTATAAATTGCTCATGAACTTTGCTTGTCATTTCGGTCAAAAGCTCTCTTTCTTCGTTGGTCATTTCCCGTGACATATTACCAATATCTTTATACTTTCCAGCTTTCACGATCTCAGGTTTAACTTTCGCCCAGTCATACAATTTAGATAAGTTCATAAAGTTCATAATAACCCCAATGGAACCTGTCATTGCTCCTGCGTTACTATAAATCTTCCTGCATCCAGCACCTATATAATATCCACCAGAGGCTGCAACTGTTCCAAAACTTGCATATACAGGTTTTACTTTATCAATTCTTCTAATTTCCTCATAAATTTCTTGGGTTGGACCAACTGCTCCTCCTGGGGAATTAACTCTAACAATTATCGCCTTAACCATTTTATCTTTTTCTGCTTTCAATAGTTTTTTTATGGTTTTTTTAGAA
>JBFKKF010000457.1:0-2368 GCA_041631355.1 Bacteriovoracaceae bacterium
GATGATGAGGAGTTTTACGAAGATGTAGATGAAAATAGCTCTACGCGGAAAAATAATCTCAAAGCTCAGCTGTCAGGTATTATAGAAAATCTCAAAGATAAATTCGCTAAACATAAATCAACAAGTCCAAAGGATATTGAGACACCTGACGCCACAACCCCCAAGAAAGAGTTAACAGATATTTTAAAGGGTAAGACTTCTTTAAGCTCAATTCTTAAATTTAACAAAAAAAAACCTGTTCAAGATCTGAAGTTGGAAAAAGATGTTAAAGATGATTTTCATGTCGGAGAAGAGATTAATGACCAAAAAACAGAGATTGATGTTAAGAGAAAATATCTAGTTCCTGTTCTTATTGTTATTGGTTTAGGGCTGATTCTTCTTAGTGAGGATGAAGTCGCGGAGCAGCCTGAAAAAGTTAAACCTATAAAAAAGATTGATAAAGTAAAACCTGTGGTTAAAGGGCCCATTCCAAAAGTGGACACTCCTGAAATTCAAGTTCAAAAACCAGTGGAAGTTGTTGATCGGTCCACTGAAAATCCAATTGAAGAGCCAATTGAGGAGACCGCTACTGATCAAACCGAACAACTTCCTGGCCCAAGTGAATCAAACGAAATCACAGATTCAGAAATCATGGAAGATACAGCTAAAGAGGAGAACCAAGTCACTGATCAAGTATCTAATGATCAGGATCCAGTCTTAACGGAGAAGCAAGATTTGGGTGATCAAGAGCAAGAGTCGACTCAAATGTCTGGCAATGAAATAACTGAAGAGATTGAAGATGTATCACCGGAGATTACAGCGAAAGATCAGAGTATGGGAGAATCTGATGATCAAAAGGTCGAAGAATACATTGCTCCTCAAGAGGAATTAAGCGCAGATTTTTCAAGTGAGATAACTAAGAAATTACTGGATGATCTTGAAGCTAAGGTAAAAGAAGAAAAAAAGAAGCAAGAGCTGGTCGAAGTTCTTAATCCGCAGTCTGCTCCTACTTATGAGTCTATTGGTAAAGGGTTAGTTTATAATTGTAAGGATGGGCATTGGGCCTGTATTGCTGCTGAGGACTTTGAGATATGTAGAAATAATTATTCTTGGAATAAATCTCAGAGCATACCGGTTGAGTGTTATCCATTGTCTATGTTAGATACAGACTTAGATTGTGAAATCTTACAACAGCAAAAAATAGACTCAATTTCAGAAACTAATTTTTGCTCACAGTAGCAAATAATAAAAAGCATTAAGGGGAATAGCTTGATAGTTATTGATGAAAATGGAAGTTTAAATAATCTTTTAGAGAAACTTGAAGCTGAAATAGACTTTGGTCATATGAAGCTGGACTTGGCGACCTTCGAGTTAAGTAATGGTTTAAATGAAGAGTTAGTGATTATAGATTTAAATGTATATAACCAACTAAGTAAAATCCTGAAAGACAAACTAAATAGTTGTGCGGGGGTGATCCTGTATAACCCTGATGGCGTAAAGCCCCTTGTATTACTCGAAAATGTA
Source organism: Bacteriovoracaceae bacterium (assembly GCA_041631355.1). Taxonomy (GTDB): domain Bacteria; phylum Bdellovibrionota; class Bacteriovoracia; order Bacteriovoracales; family Bacteriovoracaceae. Next base: position 1,504 of record JBFKKF010000457.1, read on the forward strand.
TTTGGGGTATTTAATGGAAAAAATGACTTAGATGTTTTTTTAAACCAAATACACTTTTTTGAACGTCAGTTCAAACTCAATAGTATTTTAAAGTCTCAATTAATCACTATTAATAAGGAGCTCGCAGAGTTAAGCACAGGAGTTGAATCTCAAATAGTCAGAGTAAAAAAAGCCTACGAACAAAACATTCCAAAAAGACTCGAGAAATTCCAAGGAGTTCAAATCTTAAGTAAGTACTCAGCAGGTGAAAACCTAGGTGGTGAATTCTTTGATATGTTCTCTGTTGAAAACAAAGTCTTCCTTTTAATGAGCTCTGTTTCTTCTTACTTAGCATCCTCAAGTGTTTTGGAATATTTTGCGGACACTAAGACTCAAGGTGTAATCAGTAGGGATGCGGAAAAAGAATTGATTGAAAAAATCACTTCAGAAGTGGAGCGAATGAATGGAGATAGAAAGAATAAAATTGAGTTAAATATTTCTACATTTATTATTGATCTGGGAACATTAGAAGTTTCAGGCCATTCTTGGGGAGAGTTCCAGGTTTTAAGCTCAAATCCTGAGCACAATAAATTTTTTCATAATAACGAATATACTGACTTTGAATCATCTGCATTTGAATTCAAACTTGATAGGGGAGAGAGATTTATTATTAACTCACCTGGCTTTATTAGAAATTGGTCTCAGACAAATTCAAATATGCTAATAGAGGAGTTACTCGTGAGCTCTAAAATGAAATCTCTTGAGGTTTTAGATGAAGCCTTCTTTAATATAAAAAAGAATTCTGCAGATGGATTCTTGCCTTATGATGCATCGGCAGTATTAGTGGAGGTTCAAGAAAATGTTATACTTAAAGTTTAGTCGATTA
>JBFKKF010000458.1:0-2366 GCA_041631355.1 Bacteriovoracaceae bacterium
TACTTGCTCTGGAGATAACGGTGCAGATTCTAGTGATAATTTAGTAGAAACCAAGGTAGTTCTTTATCTATCCACAAGTTCAACTTCTAGTAGTGGGTCTAATGCTTTTGCACCTCCAACCAGCTCGAGTGATGGCTCCAATGGCTTTAAATTATTAAATGCTTTGACTGTATCAGGCTCGGAGGTAGGAGTTTTTAAAGTGGATGGAACTAATAAGGTTGAGAGTGACTCTGGTGTGAGATCATATTGTGAATTTTCACCTCCAAGTTTTACTTTTGCCACTAAATAATAATTGCTGACATTGAAATTTTATCCATAAAAGGGGGCCCATGGCCCCTTTTTTGATTAAAGTAATCTGATACTTTTGCCGATATTTGAGTCTATGAGAACATTATTTTTAGTTTGTATTTTAGTATCGAGTAGTCTTTTTGCTTATTCTTATGATTCAATTTGTGAAAACTATTTTCTGTTGAGTTATAACCGCTTCCAAATGCGAAGTTTAACTGAGATGGCCCACGCGGGACTACGAAAGTTTAACTCCAATATAGATAGTTCTAAGGATTTGGAAGCAAGATTGATGATGTTAGAGTATCAATTTGGAGCACTCACTCATAATCATGCCTTAAGTAAGCAAAAGATCTTGGAAAGAGCGCAAAAGTATAAATCTAATCCTCAATATTATAAAGAATATGTTGAAAGCAAGCTAAGTCGTTTGAAGTTAAGAAACGCTTCTCATGCAGAGGTAATAAGTAAAAGTGTGGTGAAATTACTTAAAGACGAAGGGATTCCTATAAAGATCTATAAAAATAAGCCGCTTAAAGGTGAAGATAGGTTATTTGCCACGGGAATCGAATTAGATTTAACTAAACCTACTGATAAGAAATCACTTAAACTACTTAAAAAGTATAGTAAGAAGTTTGGAACGAAAAGGTTTACGGTAGATCTTTATGAAAATATCATACTAGGTTCAAGAGGCTTTAGCCAGGCAGCTCAGTTTAGAATTGATATTGGAGTTGATGGTATCCGCGATATCTTAGTAGATGATGTTGTTACGATGGTTACTAAGCACGAAGCTAAACACGCAAATTTTGGAAATATGCGAAGACAAAGAGTAAAAAGTGTTTTCCACTCATCTTATATTGCTCAGGGGCCTACACCTCTTTCTAATGTTGGGGTTTACGGCCAGTATATGTCAGCTGAAGAGTTATATAACTTTGCTAATAATGCTTACTGGGCAACCTCAAGGCTAAAGAAACTTGAAAAATTTGAATTACCTGTCATTGCAAGGGATATCAATACGATCCACCAAGAGACCGTAAGAAGTGTTGCCTTGGCCAAACAAACTGTTGCGGTTACCGATGACTTTATCGATGTTTTAACAAAAATGCGTGCTGGTAAATTACCACCGGAGCAAAGTAATCTCTACTTTTTTAATGAACTTTATCGTCCAGTAGACAATGTAGACGATGCAATATTTGTGGGAATTGCCAATCCGAATAAGGGCCATGTTGCTATGCTTTACCTAGACAGTAAATTAGATAAAAAAGTGAAGTCTTATTTTGAAGTAGTTCAAAAGATACTAGAAGATTATAATAAGGCCATTCAGGTCAAGGGGATTGAGCGAAATACAGAAGCTGCTCAAAAGTTTGCAATGCCTTATGTAGAGAGACAATTCAAGGATACAAAGGCACTTCGTGAAGATATTCTTGATGTTCTCATTAAGGATCAAAAGGAATTACAGACCTATGCTTTAAAAGTTATGCGTGCCCACCCAGTTATTGTTAACTCTCAGGTAGAGTTTATAAAGTCATTTAATGAGGCAATTAAAAAAGATCTTAACTTTATCAAAACACCTGAATGGAAGGCAAAAATTAAAGACTTTATTATTGAGTTAAGAAACTACGGGCGCCTAGTAAGATAAGAGTTTTAAAAAATAAGACTTATTCTTTTTCTTCAGCGTAATCAATGACAATTTTTCTGATAACCTTGTCTGGTATTTCACTTTCTGAAGCAGACTCAACTGAAGCAATACCTCTTTTTGCTGTTGACTTTGATACAGGGAGATAGATTTCTTGACCAACTTCGAGGTCAAGTAACTGCGCATGTGTTAGTCCGTTTAGCCACATTGTTTGTAAAATGGGATTTAGATGTCTATTTTGTTTTTGATTGATATAAATACCGCGATAACCTTGGTTCTCAAGAATCTGACTTAGGGTGTCGCCTTTTTTTATCACGTATTTTTTTCCATGAATTTCTTGCATAAAGCTTTGGTAGCTGTCGGCGTATGCACTGACCGAAAAAATGATAAATAAATTTGATATTAGATATTTCATAATGTTCTTATCGGTGTAGGATTAATATCTTAA
>JBFKKF010000459.1:0-2363 GCA_041631355.1 Bacteriovoracaceae bacterium
GTATCGTGCAGATGCGGGAGGAGCAAAACTGGCCGGACGGCAGGCGATGATAAATGCCCTAAAGCGCTTACAAGTTCAATATGAGGGCGGTTATTTTGAAAAAGAAAATCAGAATATGAATGCTTTTAAAATTTCATCCAAAGAAATGGGATGGAGGGCGTTATTTTCAACTCACCCTAGACTAAGTGATCGAATTAGAAGACTGGAGTTGAATCGATAAATGAAATTATTAGCTTTAGTGGCGCTAGTATTTTCCTTTACTAGTGCACATGCCCAATTAAAAGAGTTTAAAACTGATTATTGCACTTTTTATCCTAATGGTAGTCTTTTCAATAGAAACGCTTGGAAACATTGTTGTTTAGAGCACGATATTTATTATTGGGTTGGTGGTAGCAAAAAAAGACAATTTAGTGTGGATCTCAAATTAAGAGAGTGTGTGCGAAGTACTGGTTATGATCTAATCGCCAATATGATGTATTATGGCGTGAGGGCCGGTCATTATTCTCCGGTAAAAATCAAATACGATTGGGGCTGGGGGAGAGTAGAACGGGACAAATTTGCACCACTACTATTAAAAGAAGAGCTAGCTTTGAAGAAACTTTTGTTAAAGTATAAGCTATGAAAATATTGTTAGCGCCTTTTCATATTCCAAAATAATATCATTTACAATTTCTCTTACCGGTTTAATTTCTTGGATAAAGCCACAAACTTGTCCCGCTTCGAGTTCCCCTTCATCTAGATCACCTTCAAGCATGCCTTTTTTGGCACGACCTTTTCCAAGGTGTTTCACTAGCTCATCAACAGGAGCACAGTTTTCTTCTAGATGGGATATTTCCGAATAAAATTTATTTTTAACCAACCTTACAGGAACATGTTTTTTAAGACTAAGTTTAGTGGCGTGCTCATCTGAGTTAATGAGAAGCTCTTTATAATTTTTATGGGCACTGCTTTCAATGCTCATCATAAAGCGAGTTCCCATTTGAATGGCCTGGGCCCCAAGGGCAAGACCTGCAAGAACTGACTCTCCACTGGCAAAACCTCCGGCTCCGATGACGGGAATAGATAATTCTTTTGCGACTTGAGGAAGTAGCACCATTGTAGTGAGCTCATCTCGCCCATTATGGCCTCCAGCTTCAAACCCCTCTACAATAACTGCATCAACACCAGCGGCTTCGCATTTTTTAGCAAGCTCAAGTGAGCTAGTCACATGAATCACATAAACCCCTTGGTCTTTAAGCATTCTCGTGAACTTCTTAGGTGAACCTGCACTAGTGATAATTATTTTAATTTGGTTATCTAGGCAAACTTGGATTTGTTTTTCGATATCTTTATATAGCAGTGGGAGGTTTACCGCTAGGGAACCGGTGGTGAGAGATTTTGCTTTTTTTATTTGACTCTCCAGTAGATCTGGCTTCATTGAGCCAGCACCAATAACTCCTAAACATCCTGCGTTTGCGCTAGCTGCTGCCAGTTTGCCCCCAGATACCCAGACCATTCCCGCCTGGATAATTGGATACTTTATATTTAAGACTTTGCATAAATCTGTTTGTTTCACGATAGATTTCCTTTTTGATAATCTTCAAAATTGGCATCAGTTATAATAGGGGCGGGGCTTCTTTCTAATTGCAAAAGTATATCTGGATCAGACTCTCCTGTGAGTGCGGCCCTGGTGGACGATCTTTTTGGGCCAAACTTAGCTCCCTTAAATAAGGACCATCCCGCTTTAAGCATAGACTTTCTAATTGAAGAAGAAGAGGAGTAGGTACTCATATGGCAATCGTTATGGGCAAGCTTTCTTAAATCTTGAAACCATTCAACGGTCCATAGATCTGCATTTTTTTTGGGGCTAAAAGCATCTTGATAAATAGCATGAAATTTATAAGCGCTTAAAGTTTTAATGGTTTTACGAGCATCTCCTGTGACAATTTCCAAGGTATAGGCATCAGTTTTCATAAGATAGGTATTGCCTTTTTGCTCCAAGGTTATGTTTTCGTTTCGACTAAATCTTTCCACTAAATAAGGGTCGATCTCCAAGCTGATATAATGAAGTTTACAAGATTTAGTTTTAAAAAATTTTAAGGTTTCTTGAAATCCGATACCAGTGCCAAATCCTATCTCCAGAATAAAAACCGGGTTGTGATTCTCACATTTATCTAAGAGCTTACATCCTTCTATGTAATGAGTAATTGTCTCTTGTCTTGCACCAGAAGTAGAATGACACGCCTCTTGGTAGTGTTCAGAATAAAGGGTCTGGCTTCCATCTTCTGTCATTATACTTGTGTATTGCCCTAGCTTATTTCCCATTATCATTTTTACTTTTATACTAATCTGTTCTTATAATAGAGTTATGACTTCATTAGTTA
>JBFKKF010000460.1:0-2359 GCA_041631355.1 Bacteriovoracaceae bacterium
CCACTTGTCCTAATAACATGCACCCTATAAGTAATCCACTTTTTAAAACTTTAAATCCTTTCACTATCATTCTCCTAGTTAATTATTACTATTAAAATTTTATAAGTGATGGCCCTTAATATCCAGCGAAACTATCTAAACAACTAATAATACTTAGAGATTAGCAGGATTAGGTGGCAAGTTTTTCCGGCACTATTAATTCGTTTACGCCCTTTTTTTTCCAAATAATAAGGACTTGCAATATTGTTGATCTGAACGCTCTGAATTGTGTCACAATATCTTTAATATTGAATATATAGATGACGAAAAGTTAGAAGATGAAAAAGATCAAAAAACTTAAAATTATAACGATATTAGGGTTAATGAGTTTAATCTTCAGCTCCTGTATCCCTGAACAAAGACCAGTCGTTTTAAATGAAAATAGCACTCCTACCACCGCGACAGATGACACCGAACAAACTGATGAACAAGTAAGGCTTCTCGATCAACCTGTCAATTTTTTGCAATTAGGTACAACCCAGTCAACCAGTACCCTATCTCTATTTTCAGATTATAAAGATACTTTTTTAATTCGAGGAAATGATCTCATTGAAAAACTAAAAGACTCTGTAAAAATATCAGAACTAACCTATTGTGCTGTTTTCAATTTTCCAGGGGCAAGCGGCAGTGGGGCCAAGAAAGTAGCAGTCATTTCAGCTAGAGTTCGGGCCTATTACTCTTCTTTTTTACAAAGTAAGGAGTACTTTCTTCAGCTAGATCCAAATAGTTCCAGTATCAATCAGGGTGATTGTCTTACAGTAAGCCTTGCTAATAAGTTAACTAGTACCTATGGCACATCAAATTTTGCTTTCAAGATCTCAGATGTTTGCCCTAGCTGTAATATTAATATTATCTCCGATTCGATAAAACTTTATACTCCTGACGGCAGTGCGGTTATTGATGCCAATATTGATCACTTAAATATTGGACTCATTCCTCCTGTGGGAACATCAACAGAAGTCGTTGTTGCCTGTTCAAGTAACTCAAGTTGCTCTAGCTCTGGTTACAACTGCTGCCTATCAGGACAGTGTGTAAATCATGGAGAAGTGAAACCAACTGTTGATACAAGTAGTGATAAGTATCAAGTAGCATTAAGTATTACTCAAGATCACCCGGAAAGAATAAAAGACTATGAAGATATTTTTTATGTGTGCCCCTTTATGGTCCCATCCGAACCTAGTACTAGTGATGATGGAAGTTCTGACCCGACTCAAGATGCAAACGACCTATATACTGAACTTGAACAACTCTATAATTGCACAACTCCAAAAATTGATGAGTTCTCCATCTGTACTCTTAACTACGACAATGCATCTTCTTTAATGTCATCTTCAGCTTACCCATTTTCTGCTGAAAAAGACGATATTAATTTTGGAGATATCAATGCAACTCTTAGTTCTCAAAATAATATTGTTCAAATTGACTATGCAGGAAGAACCGTATTCAAAGAACAACTTTTTAACACTGACTCTGAAGTTAATCTTCCATCCTATATAACCCTCGGTGCTCCCAATAATAGTTTAACTTCACCACAAGTTGCGAATATTCAAACATCAAAACCCGCAGATGCTTCCAATGATACCGTATCTATTTACTATAAGGTAGATGGCACCTGTGAAAAGCTTGGCTCATCACTGGCCCGTTGTACTAAATACTATAAACAAGGACAGTCTTCATCTCCTGCTAGATCAAGCGATCACGCATCTGGAGATCAAAACTTCTCCCTTCCAAATTATGCCGACACTACTTTTAACATTGTTGTTGAAGTCGCTGACTCAAGTATTCCAGAGGGAAGCGACACTTGGAATTTGAGTGGGTCAACCGTTGTTTTCAGTAGTGAGTTTCCAATCTTTGATAATCAAGAAGTGGCCATTACTTACTTTGTTACTCGAAATGTAGACCAATTAACCAAATCAAAAGAATTGGCCCAATCTCAAATAAATGAACATTGTTCTTGTGATCCCCAAAAAGATCCATGTCAATTAACACCGGTAACCACTCAAGAAAATGGAACAACAACAATTACAGGGTATGCTTGTAAGTATCCTGACCCACAATCTGAAGACACTCCATTACAAGAAACGGTTTATATTAGTGCTAAAACTGTGCCTCAAAAATTTTTCGATGAAAATGGAGTCAATTATGACTTAGGAGATGTTGCCTCCGATAGTACCCAAGAAGGGTCTAAATTTGAATACACTGATGGACAAAACTTAAAGCCAAATAATGTCTCAAGCTATGTTGGATTTAATGAAATTTATGGAAGTATGAATGTAGATAAGACTTCCCCACTCCCCCCCAAGGTAGTCAACGTTGAAAA
>JBFKKF010000461.1:0-2358 GCA_041631355.1 Bacteriovoracaceae bacterium
TCCGTTATAAGAATGTGGCCCTTTAAAATAAGTAAGAACAATTTCATCGTAGAAAACATCTCTGAAAGAAATTCTAGCTAAATGTGAATAACGTGGTTTGATAAGCGATAAATCTATTGAAAAAAAAGGGTTAAGAGAATCAATGATATTCTCACCTGCAATTCTTATTATTGAAATAGCAGAGTTTGTTGAATTTCCGCTACTACAAGCAATTATAGTATCATCATTATCAGTAAACATTTATGCAGTTCGCTTGAATACAAAAAGCTGTTGTAACATTCCTACTATTGTTGAGACTAAAATATATAAAGTTAAACCTGATGGTAAATTAACCATGAAAAAAGTAAATAAAACAGGCATTAACATCATTACTTTTTGCTGAGCCGGATCAGCAGTGGTCATTGGAGTTAATTTCATGTTTAAAAACATAGATACACCCATTAGAATTGGAAGGATATAAAATGGGTCTTTTTCACTTAGATCAGCAATCCAAAAGTAAAAAGGAGCATCAACTAGTTCAACTGATGTGTATAAAACTTTATAAAATGCGAAGAAAATTGGCATTTGTAAGAGCATAGGTAAACACCCACCTATAGGATTAGCTCCAGCTTTTTTAAATAAGGCCATCGTTTCTTGTTGCATTTTTTGAGGATTGTCCTTGTATTTTTCTTTGATTTTTTGAATTTCAGGCTGAACAACCTGCATCTTCTTCATACTCTTGAAGGATTTGTATTGTAATGGAAAAGTTAAAAATCTAATAACAATAGTGAGAATAATAATGCTAATCCCATAATTATTAAAAAGACTGTAAAAATATTGAAGTCCACGAAGGATTGGAACTGCAATTATAGACCAAATACCAAAGTCTACAGATAAATGTAAATTATTACCTAATTCTTTCAAAACATCGTAATTTTTCTTAACAAAAACGATTTTAAAATTATGAGTAGTAGACACTGCTGTAGGTTCTAAATTCATTGTTCCCAAATATAAATCTTTATCCGAATCTAATTCCTTGGCATCGAAACTTACTTTAAAGAGTGATTTTTTAGGGAGAACAACACTATACAAATGGTATTCATGATCAAATCCAAACCAATTTAAATTGAAATCAGAACTAGATTCAGAGTCCCCTACTTGTACGGTCTCTAGGGAGTCGGCAAGTAATACAAAGTTTTTAAAACGTTGGTTATCTACATTTTCGGACAGACCACTTAATTTATAACCAAGACCAAACGGTGAATCAGAATTTAAACTGATTTCTAATTCATTGTTAACAAGGTTGACCTGACCGTAGAGTCCGTAGGATGTATTAGATAACTTAATTGATGAGTCGTTGATTTTTTCAAAGTTGAATTGAACATCGGTTTTTTTACCGTCTCTTGAAATAAAAACTTGTAACTTGTCTTGTTTAAATAACTCGCTTAGATCTATTTCTGCGAGATTTGTACTATAATTAACTAGATTTAATTTATTATCAAATTCAACACTACTGTTTTGATTAGAAAGTTTGATCTCTTGTGACTTTATTGTATCAGTGACTTTTGTATCAAAAACAGCTTTGCTGTCTTCAAGTACAGGTGCAGTCTTTGTTTCTACTTTCGGCTTAGTAACAACAAGCTGAGGAAAAAAATAATTCCAACCGAAAAGAACAAGTCCGGATAGTACTACCGCAATAATTGCATTCTTATTTTGTTGGTTATCGTTGCTCATTTAAATCTCCAAATTGCAAACTAATGAAAAGCTTTATTAAACCCTTCATTTAGTGATGAAAACAATCTTCTTTCAATGCACTCAAAGGTTAGTTTCTCTTTATTGATTTTTTTAAAATTAAGAGCGACTAAAATATCAAAACTATTTGCTTTATCATTTGATGTGCGAAAGTATTCTCTAATTTTTCTTTTGATACGGTTGCGCAAAACAGCCGGACCTAGCTTTTTCGAAACAGCTACACCCAAGCGGGCGTGACCATGGTTATTTTCTTTAATATAAAATAAAAGAGTATTACAAACTAAAAAGCGACTTCCTTTTCTGAGATTTTGGAAGTCGCTTTTATTTAATAATCGATAATCTTTCTTAAAACTATTATCAGTAGACACTAAAAAACTTATTTGGTTCCTGTAGAAACAGTAAGTTGTTTTCTTCCCTTAGATCTTCTAGCTCTAATAACGTTCTTACCACCTGGTGAACTCATTCTGCTTAAGAATCCGTGTTTTCTAAGTCTTTTAACTTTTTTCGGTTGCCAAGTTCTTTTACTCATAACTATATCCTATTTATATAAAATTAAATAAATGAATGGGTTTAAATACAAGATTTAAGGCCCTGGGTCAAATAAAATTAGGAAGAACATTAAAATAA
>JBFKKF010000462.1:0-2351 GCA_041631355.1 Bacteriovoracaceae bacterium
CTCTCCCCCGGTATTTCCGTTTCCGGAAGTATTGCCTTGGTTTCCACCACCTTGGTTTCCTACTCCATTACCATTATTTCCGCCACCTTGGTGGTTGCCATTATTTGAGCCTTGACCAGAATTTGCTCCGCCATTTCCATTGCCGCTACCAGGATTTTCTCCCCCGGTATTTCCGTTTCCGGAAGTATTGCCTTGGTTTCCACCACCTTGGTTTCCTACTCCATTACCATTATTTCCGCCACCTTGGTGGTTGCCATTATCTTGCTTAGGAAAAGCAGGCTGAAAAGAACATAGTAAAACTATCATCATAAAAATTTTCATAAATATATTCCCTGTAATTATTTATTTAAAAACCATTGAAAAGAAGTAACTCTAAATAAACTCATTGACGAGCTAATAAAGTGGAAAACAAAAAATTTAAGAAGCTTTAAAGTTTTATTAATACTTCCTTAACAATCTCCTATATAATTTTCAAAAAGCTTCGAATGTACCAAGCACCTTATTCTTTCTCACTCCTGGAACCTCGAATAATCGATTGTGAAATGAGATATAAATGCCAGGTTGAACAAACTGAGCTGCCATCAAAGCCTCTGACACATTTTGAAGAGCATCACTGTTTACAAAGCCCAAGGGCTTCATGGCCCCGGTAAAAATGATGGGAGTTGAGGGTGATGGTATTTGGTTTTGAACTAATTCAGCAGTATTTTGCATGGTATCTGTCCCATGTAAAATAACAATTGGATTATCAGTGTCACTCTGTAATTCGATAATTTTATTTAGGATAGTTTGTCGATCATTGGCATCCATCTCAAGAGAGTCTTTGGCCATAATTGATGAAACAATAACTTCCGTATAGGGAAGACGCAGTTTTTCGTTTAACTCCCGTTTTAGAATTGTTTCTCTATTTAGAGCAAGGGTTCCCTCTAACTCATCGTAGGTTTTATCTATTGTTCCACCAGTTGTGATAACCTGAATCCTAAACCATTTATTTAATTCACTCATTTCTAGTAGTTCCTATTGATTTTGCATGACAACATACTGATAAAGATTAATCTTTTCAAGTATTTAAACGAAATTAAAAAATCTACAAAATTTTAATTATCCCCCCTTGACTCTCGCTCATTCGGCCCCATATTAAGCCCGTGTAATTATTAAAAAGGGGTATTAAAAATGACTAACCGCACAGGACACATTTCAGTTAACACAACGGATATCTTTCCTATAATCAAAAAATGGCTCTATTCTGAGCATGATATCTTTATTAGAGAATTGGTCTCTAATGCTAGTGATGCCATTACTAAAAGATCCACCTTGGCAAGGACTAAAGGACTTGAGCTCCCAGAGGGAAAAGTTGAAGTTCTTGTTGATAAAGATGCCGGCACCATCACCTTTAAAGATAATGGAATCGGGATGACAGAAGAGGAAGTTGAAAAGTATATTGCTCAACTCGCTTTTTCTGGTGCCGAGGAATTTGTGGAAAAAATGAAAGAAGCTGGAGAAGAAAATACTGATATTATTGGTAAGTTTGGTCTCGGTTTTTATTCTTCCTTTATGGTGGCGGATAAAGTTGAAGTCGAATCTCTTTCAGTAGAAGAGGGATCAAAAGCAACAAAGTGGACCTGTGAAGGTAATACGGATTATGTGTTTTCTGACTCAGATAAAATGGATGTGGGAACGGAGATCACCTTATACATAAATGAAGACAGTAAAGAATTTCTTGATAGCTGGAAAACTAGATCTACCCTAGCAAGCTATTGTGACTTTATGCCATATCCTATCTATCTTAAGGACTTAAATGAAATAGCGAGAATAACTGCGGAAAATGCGAAAGCTGAGAAAGAAGAGGATAAAAAACCAATTCCGGATAACGATATCATTAATGATACAACTCCTCTTTGGAAAAAAGATCCTAATTCCTTAAAAGATGAAGACTATAAAAACTTCTACAAAAAACTATATCCAATGGATCCTGAGCCACTATTCTGGCTGCACCTAAATGTAGATCATCCATTTACTCTTCAGGGGATATTATATTTTCCTAAGCTTAACCCGAATAAGCCAGTTAACGATTCCAATATTAGGCTCTACTGTAGACAAGTTTTCGTAAGTGATAACGTAAAAAATGTTATTCCTGAGTTCTTATCCCTATTAAAAGGTGCTATTGACTCTACAGATATCCCATTAAATGTTTCAAGATCAGCGCTTCAAGGTGATCCAAACATCAAGAAAATTTCTAACTATATTGTAAAGAAAGTGGCCGAGAGCCTGAAAAAACTCTTTAAAAATGATCGCGAGCGATATGAAAGCGTTTGGGAAGATATCGGTTTATTTGTAAAGTATGGTGTTATCAG
>JBFKKF010000463.1:0-2334 GCA_041631355.1 Bacteriovoracaceae bacterium
CAACCTGTGCATAAAATTGATGCACAATATGTGAGAACTGAAATTAACCCTCAGTTTGTCGGGGTTGTTCCACCAAGTGATGTCATTATTACGACAACATTTGAAGTCGAGTTTGAGTCAGCTTCAGGAACAATTATGGTAGTAATTCCATATTCTACTATTGAGCCAATTAAACAAAAACTAAGTTCAAGTTATCAGTCAGAAAACGATGTTGTTGATAGTCTCTGGACACAATCAATGCATGAGCACGTTAAAGATGCAGCGGCAACTGCGATTGTAAAGCTAGGGGATACAGACATGACAATTGGAGACCTCGTTAGTTTACAGATCGGTGATATCATTCCGCTGAGCCAAGAAATATCAGGAGAACTTTCAATTGAAATAGAGGGCGTCAAAAAACTTAACTGTTTAGCAGGTGAATATAAAGGAAATAGAGCAGTTCAAATTACGAAAAGATTTGCTTAAAAAAGGGATATAAGATGGAAGAAAATGCAGAAAACAATGTAACGGAAATGAGTTCAGAGCAAAAAGATGCGATTTCTACGTTAGCTGATCAAATCAAGACCGGAGACGAGGCACTTAATAAACTAAAAGTTCAAAATCTAGACTTTATTCTAGATATACCACTTAAAGTAAGTGTTGAACTTGGTAGGGCCCAAGTAGTCATTAAGGATCTTCTACAGCTAGGCCAAGGGTCAGTTTTAGAGTTAGATAAGCTTGCTGGTGAACCACTTGAAGTTTTAGTAAATGGAAAGTTAGTTGCCAGAGGTGAGGTTGTCGTTGTTAATGAGAAGTTTGGTATCAGACTAACGGACATTATTAGTCCACTAGAAAGAATTGAAACACTAAAATAATTAAACTGGAAGGATAGCTTATGCGATCATTATTAATTTTATCTCTAGCATGTATGTTTATGAGCGCCCATGCAGGTGTGAGTATTGAAAGCTTAAAGTTTTCAAAGAGCTCAACTCAAGGGGTATTGGATATAAACTTTACAGGTCGCATTAATGACTATCCTGACTTAAAAATACAAGGAAAATCAATTCAGGTTGAAATTCCTAACTCAAAGGTAAAAAAGAATATTGAGAAATCAGTTAGTTTCTCTTCAACTCTTAGAGATACCCAATTGAGGGCCTATCAAACGACAAAGACGAAGGCCAAAATAAAGGCATTACTTCCATTTAATATTGAAAAGTACAAAGATAAGGTGGCCTTGATTATCAAGGATAAGACCATTAAGTTAACTTTTCCAAGAAAGAAAGTAGCTCTTAAGAAAGCTCCGGAGTATGGAACGATCTTGAAGTCAAAAAAGTCAGCAAAAAAAGAGAATCTGGATGAGAGTTATCTCAATGAGCTTTTGAAAATTGATAAAAAACCTGAAAACAAAAACACAGAATCATCAACGGTGGTAGACAAAAAATCAAAAAGTGCTCAAGCAGCAAGCGACAAAGTTGCTACAAAAATGTCAGCTACTAAAAAAGTGAAGAGGGCAAACTCGATATCTTTGATTGAGTATGGTGGAAAATTTGTAGCTTTTCTAGGATTAATGTTACTCATGCTATTTGGATTAATCACCATGATGAAAAAAGGTTTTATAAAAAAAGGAAAGCTTAGTTTTTTAAATAGCACGGATAATATTTCTGTAATCAGTCAAACTTATATTGCTCCGAAAAAAAGCCTTATGTTGGTTAGAGCACACAATCAAGTTTTTCTTGTAAGTAATACAGATAGTGGTATTCAACCAATTTCTGAGATTAGAGATGCAGCAGGCTTGCTTAAAGGTGAAGAAAAATCGGTTTCTGGGCATAACTTTGATAATAACTTAGATATGGCCAGTGTAAGTGATGGAGTTGAAAGCAAAGTTAAGATTAAAGAGGACATCACCGTTTCAAATAAAGAGTCAGCACTTTCGTCTTATTTAGATGTAAAAGACAAAGTGAAGTTTACAGACCAGTTGAAAAAGAAAGCGAAAAGCTTAAAACCATTACAATAAAGGTAAGTTAATGAATAAAAGATTTGGGTTAAAAATTATGTTTGCACTTCTTACCTCAGTAATATCGGGAAGTGTTTTTGCACAAGCTGCAAATATGAACTTACCAGGCCTAAGTGTAAACTTTGGACAGGGAACGGACCTTGTTGATACCATGCAGGTCTTAGTTTTATTTACAGTTCTAACCCTTGCTCCTGCATTTATTATTCTCTGTACCTCTTTTACTCGAATAATTGTAGTTCTTTCTTTTATGAGGCAGGCAATAGGTACACAGTCGATGCCACCGAATCAGCTATTGGTTGGACTCGCATTATTTCTATCTATCTTTGTTATGATGCCGACAG
>JBFKKF010000464.1:0-2329 GCA_041631355.1 Bacteriovoracaceae bacterium
ATTTAAAATGACATCTCGATTGTCATATTCTCCTGCGAGGTTTTTAGAGGAATTGTCCTGCCACATTTTTTTACGAAGCTCCCTGTTAGGACAATACTGCATAAATGGAAGATAACTTGGGAAGTCGAAATTAAAGGCCCATTTCCCTTCATGCCCTTTACTCGAAGCCAATTCTTTCGCTGCTTCTAAAACACCTTCTGGCATTCCCTCAACATCTTTTTCATCCTCAACAACTAGTAGTGAGTTTGCGTTGGCCTTACGTACATGTTCAGAGAAATTTAAACTTAGTTTAGATAATTCTTGATCAATCTCACGTAACCGTTTCTTTCCATCTTCATCAAGTAAAGCTCCATTTCTGGTAAATTGCAGATAACTACTTTCTAAAACAACTGCTTCCTCACCCTTAATACCGAGCTCTTCTTGAGCATCATAAACTGCTTTCACTTTAGCAAATAGCTCTGGGTCAAGGTTTATATCACTATGTAAATTTGTTAATTTTGAGTTAAACTCTTCTGCGATCCCATTGATTTCATCGGTACAGTGAGCGCTATGAAGTGCGAAAAAGATATTTACAACCATACCAAGTCGGTCTCCCGATGTTTCCTCAGCTAAGATTACATTTTCAAAATTTGGCTCTTGAACCTTTTTAATATCTTCCAGCTTTAACTTTGTTTCCTTAATTGCTTCATCTAGCGCAGGTATAAAATGCTTCGGCTCTATTTTACTAAAATCAATTGCTTCAAACTCCAATGTCGAATTTTCTAATAAAGGATTCATCTTAAACTCCTATAATTTTAATGTTTTAACTTTTTTTGTTCTTTAAATAAGAGAATTATTAATAAAACCCAAAGTCCTAAAAAAAGAAATTGTAGCGTACTTAAATTCTCTAAGGTCAAAAAATTATTTTTAACGACTTTAATAGCAAATATAAAAGCTATTAGGGCCTTTGAGGTTCGGTAGACAAACATGTCTGTGATGTATTTTGCACCAAATTTCTGTAAACTCAATAAAGGGTTATACATGACCTCTTTTACTGAATTAAAAATTGAATAATCTGTTCCTTTAAAAACGATAAATACACTCGCTGCCACCATTAAAGAACTTGCTCCAACTGACAATCCTGTTACAAGTACCAAGAAATACAAAAGAGGAATAACAAAGAAAATATTTTTCAGCTTAAAGCGCATAAGTAGATAAGGTAGAACAAGCATTTGCATAACTATCGATACAAAATTAACAATTGAGTAGAACTCTCCTAGGTAAGCTGTTCTAGCGTCCTTAGTTTCAACCACTTGTTCAAAAATAATATTAAACTGCAGATCAGCGATATAAATTACAAACTGAGAAATCCCCACTATTGCTGCGATTAAAAAAACATATTTTTTAACACCTAGAACGGACTTAATTGGAGTAATGGATTTCGATGTCCCCATTCCTTTAACTTTAACGTCTTTTGTCATAAAAAAGGTCATGACAGATAGACTAATAAAAACCAGAGATGCCGTAACTACTGAGCCTGTTCCATAAGCTTTGGCCAAAAAACTAGTTAGCTGACCACCTAAGATTCCCCCCAGCGCACCGACTCCCCCAATGGGACCGATAAATCTTTTTAACTGCTCCAGCCCATAGTAGGCATTTACAAAGGCCAAACATGTATGGAGCATAAGAACAATATAGGATTCTTTGATGGCAAATAATACGTAGGCCATCTCTTTATGACCACTTTGAAAAAACGAGTAAGAAAATAAAATAAGAAAGATTGAAATCATTCCTAAAGTAAAATAAAGTTTATGAATGCCGAGTTTAGTTTGCCATTTATTACTAATAAAAATGATGCCCATAAGTACAATAACACCGATAAAAGTCGCAAATGAATACTCTTTCGCTGTATAGACTTCATAAAAAATGGCACTAGTTGCCGATCTCATTAATGGATAACTAAACAAAATTAGAAAATAAGTTAATAAAACGTAGAAATTTACTTTTTTAAACTCTGGCGAGAGGTCTTTGTAAAAGTTAATGAACTTTTTCATTCGAGGTACTTATCACCCTTTTGTGCTTCAAAAAACTCTTTATCACTCTGATACTGACTTAGATCAAGTTCGGTTTGATTATTAGCTGACTTCATGAAGTTAAAAAGTGACCTTCTTGTTTCATCACTAATTAAATGTTCCACAAGACAGGAGTCTTTATGGGCAACTTCCCCGTTAACATTCAGAATATCTTTTAAGAAATAATAAAATAAAGTTCTAGCGGATAATATTATATGAACTTCTTCATGCCCCTCTTCAGATAAAGAGAGAAATTTACTATCATCTTCAAGAACAAG
>JBFKKF010000465.1:0-2317 GCA_041631355.1 Bacteriovoracaceae bacterium
ATGATTGCCCATGTTACTATGGCAGCATTGGCTTCAGAGAATAAATACCTTGCCCATCCTGCTTCTATTGATTCAATTCCTACATCCACCGATAAGGAAGATCATGTTTCAATGGGCGTTACCAGTGGCAGAAAACTTCACGAGATTTTAAGAAACGTTAAAAACTGTCTTGCAGTTGAATTTCTATGCAACACTCAGGGTATTGATTTACTTAGCCCACTTAAAAGCAATGACAGCTTAATGAAAGTTTACGAATTAATAAGAACTCACGTACACCCTATAGTGCAAGATCGTGTCTTTAGTAAGGATATTGATCTTATTACGAAACTTATCTCCAACTTTGAAATTTTAAAAGTTGTTGAAGATCATATTGGAGCCCTAGAATAAATGAAGTGTTTTAAAAACTTAAATCAAATCGTTAGTCTAAAGGCCGCTTATGAAAAAGATGGCAGAAATCTAAACCCCGAAGACTTAGACATCATCTCAGATGCTGCTGTTGTTTTTGATCAAGACAAAGTGCTATGGGTTGGAAAAACTACTGATCTTCCAACGACTTACTCTAGTGTAGAATCAGTTAATTTAGAGAATCATATTTTAGTTCCCGAAATTGTAGACTCCCATACCCATACCGTTTTTGGTGGTAATCGCTCTAAAGAGTATACTATGCGGTTAAACGGTGCTGATTATCAAGCAATTGCAGACGCTGGCGGGGGTATTTTATCCACCATGGAGAATACGATAACAACCAGTGCTGATGAACTCTTTAGACTTGCACAAAAGAGGGTTGATCGCATAACATCTTATGGTGTTGGTACTATTGAAATAAAAAGTGGATATGGACTAACTGTTGAAAGTGAAAGAAAGATCTCAGAAGTTATCCACAGATTAAAAGAATTTTACCGTGGAAAAGTTCAAATCCTCAACACATACCTTGCAGCTCATGCTGTTCCTAGCTCTTACCCTAACTCAAGAGATTATCTAATTAAAATTGTAATCCCGCTGCTACAAGAGTTGGCCGAGAATAAAATTATAGATTTTGTCGATATTTTTCACGAACAGGGCTACTTCGATCTTGAAGATTCTAAGTTACTTTTTGATGAGGCAACAAAACTAGGACTTAAGCTTAAAATTCATGCTGATGAGTTCAACGACAACAAGGGAGCCGTTCTCGCTTGTAACTCTAATGCTGTCAGCGCTGATCATCTACTAAAGACGGGAGACGATGGTATTGAGTTATTAGCAAAGTCAAAAACTGTCGCGACACTACTACCGGGCACAGCATACTTCTTGGGTAAACCACTAGCACCAGCTAGAAAGTTTTTAGATGCTGGTTGCAAGGTTGCACTTGCTTCAGACTTCAATCCTGGTTCCTGTCATTGTGACAATCTTCTTCTCATTGCTTCAATGGCCGCTAAAAATATGGGCTTTAATATTTGTGAACTTTGGGCCGCGATCACCCTTAATGCTGCTCATGCCCTCGACCTTCGCGATCAAGGTGCGATAGTTCCAGGAATGAAGCCACGATTTTCAACTTTTAACTGCAATTCACTAGATGAAATTACATATTCTTGGGGGCAAAATTTCGCAATTAAGGTTTAGTATTAATCGAGTTGATTTAGCTTACTTTCAACTAATTCGATAAAGCTATCACTCATATAATCATGTTCTTCTTCTGAGTGATAAAAGACTTTCCCTTTATAGAAAGCAATCGTGTAAGGAACAGTTAGTACATTGAATTTCTCAGCATACTTTCCACTTGGATCAAGAATTGACTCAAATTTTAATCCATGTTTTTTTTCTAATTTTTCTAAGTACTTTTTTGTAACATCCGTATCATTGTTAATACCAATGACTTTAACCTTATCCCCAAACTTATCTATGAATTGATTAATAGAGTCAAACTCTGAAATACATGGTCTACACCAAGAAGCCCAAAAGTTTAAAATAATCACATTTTTATCAGACTTATTTAGTTTTAAAGTTGTTCCTCTACTTGTTACATCTTTTAGCTTATGAAACTCACTTTCAAAAACTGAGTACTTCTCTTGGTTAATCTCCATTCTTGATGCTGATAGTTTCTGACCGTGTATAAGCATCTGGGAAACGAGTAACCCCACAAAAATAAACGCAATAAATATGGCCGGTAAAAATTTCTTCATTTTACTAATTCATCAACTCCGGAGAAAATTATACTATAAAGACTTAAACAATTTAAACATGGCAGCATTTTCCAATGAACCAAGAATCTATCCAAGATACTAAAAACATTAACAAAAATCAATCTGGTCAAACACTGATTGAGTTTGTTTTGCAGATC
>JBFKKF010000466.1:0-2312 GCA_041631355.1 Bacteriovoracaceae bacterium
AGAGAAAATGTATCAACTTATCCCTCATGCTGCCAAAGTAGAAATTGAAGCAGCAGAGTTAGATATGCTTGAACAAAGACATCATAACTTAAGAGGAATAGCCTTCGCATACCTAAAAGCACTAGAGATAACTCTCAATGATTTAATCATTCATCATTTAAAAAGAAAGGGTGTTGCTGATGATTTCTTTGTGGATACAGACTCAGCACCTCCGAGATTGTACTTACAGCAGGAAAAAGATTTTTATATTCCTTTGAAGCTCCATCAAAAAAACTTTTCCATGAACCAGCTGATCTATTTTGTTGAGAAATGTGTCTCGCAAAATCATCTAAGTTTTAAAAAAGCTTTTTCAGATCATAAAAAATTTATAAACTTTGTAAGAAAGGATCTCGGTGATTTTTTGCGTGAAAATCACTTTGTAAATATCAGGAATATATTGGCCCATAATAATGCTAGTGCTGTTTTAGAAAGTGACGCCTTGGCCGTACGAAATTTAGTGTTAGGAGTTGGTTGCAAGGGTTTATTAAGTAAGATGTATCAAACCTTCTACCCTGAACTCTTTGAAGGGCAGGTAAAGGTCGTTGGTGAGTATGATAATAGTGGGGAGAAAAAGACAACTGAAAAAATAAAGAAGGCGAATCTAAAGCTCGTTAGTTAAATGTGAAAATCAAAAACTCAATCAAGCTATTCATTATTTATCTTTTAGTCTTTGTATTCAATACAGCTTCAGCAGGTGAGGACCTTGTAAATAAGGTTGATAATTATTGGTATGTCAAAAACACTCTTAGCGATGATGTCCTGGGAGAAATCAGTGATATTTCGAAAAAGGTAATGACCACATGTCGCCCACCAAATTGTATTGTAATTGGAGTTGGAAGAAGTCCTACGCCTATAGTATCATATTTAAATTTATTCAATAATAAATCCGCTCTTGAACTGCCGCTTTCTAATTTTAGATATTCCCCGCAAGTCATCTTAAGAGGTGAAGAACTTATTCCTAGGCTTTCAAGAAAACAGGAGGGAAAATTATTTAACTATTTTAATGAATTTTTGATGTCTAAACTAGGCCCAGAGGTAGAAAAAGTTATGCTTTTAGATTTTACGATCACCGGAGAAAGCCTTATGTCGACTAAAACCTATCTTGATCGGTTCATAAAAAAGCAAGGGGAAATGATCCTTGTTGAAGCCTTTGCGGTGACAACTGAGCTTAGAGAGAATAAGATTAAGACAGCAGCACTAGATTTTTCAGAACCACTTCCTCATACCTACGTCATGAATCCAAATTCGCCATTGGTTCGAGCAATGGAGTTTGAAAAATTTGATGGTCTGGCAAAATATCAAAAATTTAATTTTTTAGATAAAGACTATCGTGGGCTCCCTTACCCTGTGCAAAATAGTTCAAGTCTAAGAAAGGAATACCTTAGTTATTTTAGGGAGAAACTGACAGGCTCTTCCCAAAAGCTATCATCTAAAGAGTGCTTATTATTTAGTGAGATTTTCTTTCGTGGTAGGATTAAGGAGTTTGCTGGTAACCCATATTACTCAGGTCTCATCGATTAAAAAAGGCCCTGTAAAGGGCCCTTTACTTGAAGCTTATAATGTATCTAAGACTTCATTTACTTTAGTTTTAAATCCATTGAAATTATTTTGAAAGTCTTCAGGAGTGAGAGAGTATTCTATCTCAGGAGTTACTCCAAGGTTTTCAATCGGTGTGTGATCCACTCTATCAGCTAATGAACCGGTATATCTAAATCCACCAACACCAAGTTGGTTAGGGATATCAACTGCAATGACATATCCTCCTGCACCTGCTGTTCTTACTCCCATAATGGTGGCACGTTTATTGTCTTGCATAATGCTTGGAAAAAAGTCGCCTCCAGAAAAATCGAGTTCATTAATTAGAAGTAAAATTGGTTTGGTGTATTGAATCTCTGGGTGTGGATTAATTTTGTCTACCCCGTATAAATGATAGGGAGCAGTTAAAGTTTTACCCTGATTCCACTCATCAATAAGAAACTGGTAATAAGCCTTAGTGAATTCAACAAAATTCATGCTCACTGGGTATCCACTTACTGTTTTTCCACCCATTGCTTTTTGGGCTTCCTCAAGGTTTGTTATCTTTCTTAAGCTACTTAAACTTTTGATTGCACTCATAATATCTGACTGATTAATTGACATATAGTGCTTAGGTGTTGCCATTGGCTTATTAGTAAGCATTGAAACTAAAGAGTAAAGGTAAAATACCGATCCTCCTGGGTTATTTAGTTGATCGATAACTAATTTGTCAGTAGTTGCCGCAAACTTTTTTATAA
>JBFKKF010000467.1:0-2300 GCA_041631355.1 Bacteriovoracaceae bacterium
AGCTGAAAGAAAAAGCGGAATCTATCTCATTAGATTATGGGAGGAACTTAAAGATATCCATGGACTTCCAGGTTATCCGTCATTTTTTAAATACGTAAAAAAGCATCACCCCATTAAAAAAGATATTGAAATATCTTTAAGAATAAACAGAACTCCAGGAGACAGTTTAGAGATAGATTACTCAGGAGATGGACTTCAGTACATTATCCCATCAACTGGCGAAGTGAGAAAAGCTGAGCTTTTTGTAGCGGTTATGTCTTATTCCGGAAAGATTTACGCTGAATTTACAGAGACTCAAAAAATGAATGATTTTATTCGAGGTCATGTAAATGCCCTTAAGTTTTTTGGAGGAGTTCCACAGTTCATTATTCCAGATAACTGTAAAACGGCAGTATCTAATATTGAAGATGGCGAAGCAGTATTGAATCCGACTTACCTTGATTTATGTCGACATTACAACGTTGTGGCCGATCCTGCCCGAGTTAGGAAGCCTCAGGATAAACCAAATGTGGAAAAAGCAGTTGATATTTTGCAAAGTGATTTTTTCCAAAAAGTTCGAAAAAAAACGTTTACTTCACTTCACGAACTAAATAATGAGTTAAGAAGTTATTTAAAAAATAAAAATGGCCAGATTATTAAAACGAGAGGAAAAAGCCGAGACGAGCTTTTCAATGAGGAGTTGCCGCTTCTCAAAGAGTTACCCTGTAAAGAATTTGAACTATTTAATCATAGACAGGCAAAGGCCCATCCCGACTGCCATATTCAATTTAACAGAAACTTTTATAGTATTCCATATCAATATGTTGGAAAAACGGTTGATTTAAAATTTAACGAGAAGATCCTTCATATTTTTAGTGGCGGAACAAAAATTGCGACACATAAGATTATGAAAGGGCACACTCACTATTCTACAGATTTAAAACATTACCCAGAGAAAAAACTAGCTGATATTAACTATCACTTATTACAAGCTAAAAACACGGCGAGAAAAGTTGGAGAAAATGTTGAACTATTGATTACTCGATTAATTGAAAGAGAAAAGCATCCATTAAAAAATTTACGGAAGATTCAGGGTATTTTGAGTTTATCAAATCAGTTTACGAAGGAGGCGTTTGATAATGCGTGCGAGAGGGCCCTTATTCACAACAAGTTGTTTTATCAATTTATCAAAAACTGTGCCTCAAATTACAGGAGGCCAAGTTCAAATTTTAATAATAAAGCACCATCACGAATGGATAAATTAATCTGTTTACAGGGAGGAAAAAATGAATGAGCAGATAGAAGCGCTATTAAATGAGATCAGATTGTTCGGACTCAAGGAGTCCTTTGACTATCGACTGTCCCAGGCAATGGAGGACAATCTGACATTGCAAGATTTTTCGGTATTAATACTTGAAGACGAACTTCAATACAGGAAAAACAAACGATTTGAATTACTAAGAAAGAGAGCAAAGTTTAGAGAACAAGTATTTTTAGAAGATTTTAAAACATCACCAAAGAGAGGCATCACAAAGTCTATGGTGCAACAGTTTAAAACGTTAGGCTTCATAGAAAACAAAGAGAACTTAGTTTTTATTGGTGGAACAGGTGCGGGTAAAAGTTTTTTGTCACAGGCAATTGGCCAGGCAGCATGCGCAGGAGGCGTTGAAACGTTTTTTATCTCAGTAAATAAACTCTTTAAGGAGGTAGAGGCAGCTGAGGTTAGTGGGAATTATTTAAACTATGTAAGAAGAATAATGAAATTTAAATTATTAATTTTAGATGACTTCGGATTAAGAAACTACTCTCATGCAGAGGCCAACATTCTATACGACTTACTAGAAGATCGTTATCAAAAAGGGCCAGTGATCATTACTTCTCAAGTCAAGCCTCAGGGTTGGAGAAGTTTATTTGAAGATGAAGTCATTGCTGAGGCGATACTTGATAGACTTACGAGTTGTGCTCATATTGTTGATGTAAAAGGAGATTCTTACCGCCCAAATCATGCGCCTAAAGAAAAGCTAAAATTGGACGAGTAGAAAGTTGAATTTGATATCTATGACTGGCCGGGTTTAAATGCAATTTAACATGTCGAGTTACGGTGAAATCTGTCACTTAAAACTGATCGCCATGTTTGGGGATATAATAACCGGGAAGGTGACGTGCCGCCTGGAAATATTACGCTTTGGCGGGGGTTTTTAATAGTCAGGGACCGAGCTGAGCTCTATGAAGAACTCAATTCCCAAGGCAAGATTCAGTAGATTCAGTCCAAAATCAAACAGTTTTTTTTTATAAGAAAAAATCCAAAATTCATTTTTTAC
>JBFKKF010000468.1:0-2300 GCA_041631355.1 Bacteriovoracaceae bacterium
AACATGAGTTTAGACAAATCATTTCGTCACTAAGTAGTATGATTTCTTTGACCACAATTACTAAGAACGAAAAGGTATTAGACCTAAATTAAATTCTCTTTTATGTAATTTAGCACATCATCGTGGTGAGTTTTAGTCTTAACCTTGTTCATAATGTCTTTTAATCGCCCATCCTTACCAATGATAAATGTTTGTCTCAAAATCCCATCGTACTCTTTTCCCATAAATTTTTTCGGTCCCCATGAACCATACTTATCTGCAATCTTATGGTCTTCATCTGATAGCAAATCAAAATTTAGCTTATCTCTATCGATGAATCGTTGTAGTCTTTCAGGGCCATCAGGACTAACTCCTAAAACAACAGTATCAACTTTTGCAAACTCTTTTTTATAGTCTCTAATTCCACAGGCCTGAACCGTACAACCTGGAGTCATTGCCTTTGGATAAAAATATAAAACAACGTTTGCCTTTCCTTTAAAATCTTTTAATGAAACTTTCTCACCTTTTTGGTTTAAAAGGGTGAAGCTTGGTGCCATATTTCCGATTTTAGGTAATGTTGCCATAAATTCTCCTTTAAATTACCACTTATCTCTTTTTTGTCTCAAATTTATAAAACTCTTCTTCGACTCTTTTGGAGAGCGAAAAACTCGAAAAAATGGATTCATTTTCTTCTCATCTCCAATGGTCGTATTCGGATACACTCCACGGGACATACTGTCATGATATTGCTGTAAATACAAATCAATTTCCCCATTATCAGGCTCCACTGTTTTTGCAAACTTTAGATTCGTTTCAAAATAATCATGTGAGGGATAAATAACAATATCATCCGGAAGCTTAAGAAATATATCTCTAATGGTAGTATATAATTGCTCAACATCTCCACCATTTTTACAATTCCCAACCCCCGCATTGAAAACAGTATCACCAACAATGACTGAAGACAGTTTAGAGTCCTGATAGAGAAAATAGCAAAAATGATCAGCAATATGTCCTGGTGTAAAGCGACAAAGTATTTTCTCATTTTCAGAAAGTAAGAACTCTTCACCGTCTTTTAAGTTTAATTTTTCCACTCCAGGAATAGATAGGAACTTTTCGTTATCCTTTATATGATCATGGTGTGCGTGGGTATTAATAAGGTATCTTGGGTATAAGTTTTGCTCCTTTGCCACGGGTAAAGTTTGGTCTAAATCATAGGGGTCAAAAAAGATCGCTTCTTTAGTAACTTCACTATATACGATATAATTAAAATTCCTTAAATTATTATGCATATAAACCTGAATAACTTTCATAAAGGGTCCTATTGATGATTTCAGTTCAATTTTTTTATATTATTTTTATAACTTTACTCACTCTTACAACGTTAAGTAAACTTGGTCTTTTATTACTCAATATAAAGCATATTACTAAGCATTTTGATAGGGTTCCTTCACAATTTCAAGATAAAATCACCCTCGAAGAACATCAAAAGGCTCAAAACTACACTATAACCAAAAACAAGCTTTCTATTTTCAATATTTTTCTTAATATTGGAGTACTGCTTTTTTGGTTATTTACTGGAGCTCTGAATACTTTATCCCAGCAAATAATAACTTTCTTCCCCAATCTATCAGAAGTTACTCTGGCAATAGTGATCATTCTCAGTTTTAGTTTTATTAATATGCTCATTGACCTTCCAGTAAGTATTTACACCACCTTCGTGATAGAGGAGAAATACGGATTCAATAAAACTAGCCCTAAAATATTTATCATCGATTTATTAAAAGGCTTAGCACTTTCAATGATTATAGGGATTCCACTATTGTCCCTAATCTTTTACTTCATTCAATATAGTGGTAACTTGTGGTGGCTCTATGCTTGGCTATTAATCATTACCTTTCAATTTGTTATGCTTTGGGCCTACCCCCGCTTTATTGCACCGTTATTTAATAAATTTACCCCTATGCAAGATAGCGAACTTATAGCACAAATAAACAAGCTCACCGAGAAATGTAAAATTAATTTTAAAGATTATTATGTCATGAACGCATCCCTTAGGAGCTCCCATGGAAATGCATACTTTACCGGCTTTGGAAATAATAGAAGGATTGTGTTCTTTGATACTCTACTTGAAACTCTTAATCGAGACCAAGTTCTAGCTGTCTTGGCCCACGAACTAGGACATCTGGTTAAGGGGCATATTAAGAAACACTTAATCATCTACTCCCTGGTCTTATTATTTGGACTCTATCTACTAGGAGTACTTTTTTCTTCTCCGCTAATGTATGAAGCCTTTCATATAGTAAATTGTTCTCCGGCAG
>JBFKKF010000469.1:0-2299 GCA_041631355.1 Bacteriovoracaceae bacterium
ACTTCATTACTGACGCTTGTTATAGCTCCCTCAAAGCAAGAGATTACTTTCAGAGGCTTGAAGGCAGGAAAAACCTCGGTAACAATCAGAGATTCTTTTGGAGAGATTAGAGATAAGTATATTGTGAATGTTACCTCTGATGGAAACTCAAATACGGTTAGGGAGCTAAGAGATCTACTAGGAAATATTGAAGGTTTAAACATCAGTATCAAGGGTGGAAAAGTCGTTGTCGACGGTGAGATTGTCGTGCCAGATAAAATTGGAAAAATCATGGCAGTGCTAGGAAAATATCCTGATGTACTGGTGTTGATTGAATACTCACGCCAAACTCAGCTCATTGTGGCCAGAGAGATGCAAGAAGCAATCAACAACAATAATATGAAAGATGTTACGGTTAGAGTTGTTAACGGAGACTACTGGTTAGAGGGAGTTGTTAATAGTGATGGAAGAAAAGCATTTGCACAAGATATTGCCAATGCCTACTTGCCAGATACTTTAACTGGTCTGGGTCTTGCTGCTGGTGGGAAACGGTTTGCAGGTAAGCAAAGAGGATTGATTAAAAACTTTATTAGTGTGAATGAAAAGAAGGATCCTGAACCGCCTGCAAAATTAGTTAAGGTCTCAGCACAGTTTGTGGAATTATCTAAAGATTATAATAAAGTCTTTGCCTTCAAATGGGCCCCATTTATGTCCAACAATAGTTCAATAAGCTTTGGAAAAACAACAGAAGGCGGTATAACTACAACTGAATCAGGTACACTTTCGGGTACGATTTCAAGACTGTTTCCTAAACTTAATTCTGCTAAACAAGCAGGATATGCAAGGGTTATTCAATCTGGGATGGCCGTTACTAATGAGGGCAAGCAAGTTACAATCTCAAAGACTTCTTCAGTTAGTTTTCCTGTTGGTACAGGAGATGGGCAGGAGACAAAAACTCAGCAGATTAGCTTTGAGATGAAAACAACTCCTAAAATAGGCACGGAAGAAAATGTGAGCCTGGACGGGCTATCAGTTGTCGTTTCACTACCAAATGAAGCTTCAGGGGGGGGAGTTGCATTAGGTACGAGAAATGAAGTACAGACAAACTTAACCGTAAAGTCAAAGGAGTCTGCAGTAATTGGTGGGATACTACAAAATACATCAAGTACAACTTATGATAAAGATGATCCAGATCCAGTTTCTGCTAGTGGCGGTGGGGATGGTGAAACAACAGGACAAGCCTCATCGTTATTTAATTTATTACGATCGAAAAGTTATACTAATAAAAAATCTCAATTTGTAGTTTTTGTAACGCCGGAAATACTAGAGTCAGCATCTAGAGGAACAGAAGAAATACGCAAGAAATTTAGAAAGAGAGAGAGATAGTAATGGCCGGACATATTATCACTATTATTGGTGGAAAAGGAGGGGTTGGAAAATCCCAGGTCGCGGCGAATCTTGCATTTGCATTCTCTGCAGAGAATAGACAGAAAACTCTACTCCTGGATTTCGATAAAAAGGCCTGTGGGGATCAAAACTTAATTACTGGTATACGTTCAAAAAAGAATTTAAAGGATCTTTCAGATTTTAATGGCTCTATCGATCCCAAGTCTTTAAATATGTTTGTTGGGCAACACAAGCTGGGAGTCCACTATATAAGTATGCCAACAGATGGAGCAGTTGCTAACGAAATAAACTCGGAAGCTCTAGGTAAGTTTCTTAAAGCTGTTACAAATATATATCCAATTATAATAATTGATGCGGGCTCAGAGTTAAATGATTTGGCAATTAAGGCCATGGAATTTTCAACGATGATATCAATTGTTGTAACGCCTGATTTATTGGCGGTAAACCAGTCAAAAAGACTTTTTTCAGAACTTGTTACGATGCTGTTTCCAAAAGAGATGATGCTTATAGTATTAAATCAATTTCAAAAGGGCCATCCTGTAACTCCAGAGACAATTGGTAGACAAATTGGAAAGCCAGTATTTTCTGTTATCCCAAAGGATGATCAAGGCTGTATAAGAGCATTGAGTTCTGCAACACCAATTATGGCCATTTCTAAAAACTCACCACTTTCTCAAGGTGTAACAGAGTTTGTCAGAAACTTAAAGCAAAAAAATGTACTCGCAACATTAGCGAAGTTAAAAAAGCCCGAAGGTGTTGCGGCTAAAAAAGAAGTCAAATCATCAAGTCCATCTGGCAGAGGTGGTAGAAACCCCTGGACAGATTTGAAGTCTAGGATTCATAGAGCTCTTGTCGAAGAAATGGACATGAAAAAGCAAGACTCAAATGATGAACAGGCTCAAATTGTTCTACG
>JBFKKF010000470.1:0-2298 GCA_041631355.1 Bacteriovoracaceae bacterium
AGAAAGAATAAAAATGGAGATAACTCTACCTGAAATCAATATCATTGATTGTGTAAATCAAGTCCCATCTCAAGACAGTATTTATCTTCAACTTGAGGGAACTGGATCATTGGTAAACAAAATGATAACAGTGGCCTTCTACCGTGGTAGAAGCAATGATTTAATTTCTAAACAAACGCTAGATGAATTATCTATTATCCATACAAAACACGATTGTGGAGTTGACCTGCCCCCCAAAATTGCTTCCAGATAAGATAGTACATACTTATTCTACCTAGGTTGGCCGGGATATGGCAGTGGAATGTATCCAAATGTTGCTGTAAGAAAGATGCTTGAATTTAATCCAGAAACATACAATATGAAGCTCATAGAAAAACTAAGTGAAGTCTTTTAGAGATAGTATAATCAAAGCGCTAGACAATTACAGAGGTAACAATACCTACTTAAGTGGATTTTGATAATCCCCATAACTCCAACTACGCTTCTGGCCAATACCAAATCGACTAACAGGAGAAGCTATTCCAAAGTGCATTTTTCCATTGCCATGCCCATGTCCAAGCCCTAGCCCTATCGAAAAACTTAACTTTGCAGACTCAAGAGGATACCTAATACCAAAAGCATCATCATTCCAAATATGTTGTGCGATAAAGTCTCTATAAAAATCAAACGATTCATGATTAGAAAAACTTAAATCAAAGGCCGCACCAGAGTTATGATCACTTATTGACCCGCTTCCAATACCTTTTTGATAGCATTCACTTCTCCACCAAGATATAACTCCAGTGATGGGAGAGATTTTATCATCAATCATCTTCAAATCTTTTCTTACCTGTAGATCACTTTCAATTTTTTGCAATAAAAGAGAGAGAATAATTCCTCTCGGCCATAGCGCTGGAGGTGGTATAAGTTTTTCAAGCTTTTCATCTTTATGACATTCTTTTAAAAGCGCTTTGTTTGCCTGTGAGGAAGGAACAAGATAACTCCAACTTTTGGTAATAATTTCATTTGACTTAATCCCCGAAAGTGAAAAATAAGACATCAAATCCTTATGAGTTCTTTTAAAACTTTTAGGATCTATAAATTGGCCACCAAGCTTATGGATCATAGTCCCTAAAGTATAACAATAAGGATCGTCTTTAAGACTCCCTCTACTAGTACAGGGAGAGAAGATATTTTTCATAATCTCATCACTTAGCGTGCTTCCAGATATTTTTTCTATTCTATTATCAATATTTTTTAATTGTTCTTTACTCTTTGCTAATAAAGCTTCAAGTTGTTTTACTGCTTCTTTATCATTTTCTTTTTCCGCACTTTGAACTTCTGCTTCAATATTTTCAATTGACGTCTTTAACCGAACAATCTCTTGGGTGATATATTTTTTAATTTCAGCATTTAATTGATTATTATTTTCAGTAAGTTTTTTCTCAAGCCTTAACTCCCAGGCATCTAAAGCTTTTTGCATCATTTCTGACTGTTCAGCTCTATACTGTTCAAACTCTTCTCTCAGTGTCGATAATTCAGATTGGTACTGATTACTCACAGCTTCAGAGTTTGAGTGTTCAAATCTCATTCTGAGTATTTCTTCTTTTTGAACATAGGTCTTTTCAATTCGCTTCATACTCAATTCAAAACTTTCATTTCTAACATAAGAATTAAGGTTTGAATCAAGCTGCTTTTTAAATCTATTATAGTCTGCTAAAAAGACATCTAATTTGTCATTAAGCCTACTTTCTTGCTGTTCTAATAAATCAAAAAGCTCTGATCTTAATCTCTTAAGTTCCAATTCTATTTCATTTAGCTCTAATTTCGATGCGAACTTGTCATCACTATTTAACTGCTGCTTTCTATTTTCACGAATCTTTTGCTCTAATTTTTCAATTTTGTTATTTAAATCTGATATTTCAGCTCTATTGTCAGCAGTATTATTGTTAACTGAATTTAAATTTTGTTTTGAAGCATACTCAGTGCGCATACAAGAGAACAAGAATACAAATACTATAAATAAATTTATTTTTTTAAACATATCCCACCTTAAAAAATTAAATACATCTAAATAGATGCAATATACAGGCCGGCCATAAGTACGTTATTTTAGTAAGTTATCAATAAAAAAATGTATAGAGAATGTACACTATAATGATTATGAACATTAGAAATACCGCGTATCTATTCATATTGACGAATTGATTCATAAAAAATGACACCGAAATGGGTATGCAGAATTCTGACTTTTGCCAATGAATACCCCGATGTTTCATAATTAATGTTGCTTAAATATTAATTTTTCAACCACTTGGA
>JBFKKF010000471.1:0-2297 GCA_041631355.1 Bacteriovoracaceae bacterium
GAGTTGAAAGTCTGCAACATCTAATTCTGAATTATGAATATCCAAAGTGTACTTCGAGTCCTTTAAAACAAAACTTTTCAACTTTCCTTTGTAATAAATTCCTACTTCATCATCTAAGGTTTCCTTATATTCAATCTTTGCCCCTGCAAGTTCCCCCTCTTCTTGTCCGTTTAACACAAATTCTGTAAGACAGCCCTTTATTAGGCCTGCACCTGAAGTCATATCGTCTTCACCGTCACAATATACATTAAACTTATCCAGACTTAAGTTTGATTTTCCATCACTAATTAAAAAATTATCTCCGCTAAAATTAAAGAATTCTTGATTGAGGACAAACGCAGAATTACTTAACTTCAGTTGATCAACTTTAAATAAGCCTTGATTACCCTTAAGTGGGAAATAATAGCCGATTCCATTGGTATTAAACTTTAAGTATCGTGGATTTACCTTTATATCTGCATCTAAGAAAGATTGATTATTATCCAATGAAATTATCATATCATCCCACGCCAGTCTTATTCTTTGAAAGGATAACGAACCAGCACTACCTCTGTTTTCATCCGGACGCTTGTAATCCAAGTCATTTATATCAATCGTAATATAGTTTGATCCGCCTATTGCTGAGGACATTAGGGAGAGGTTTACTAACAGTGATTTAAGTATATTATTTTTCATATTGGAAAATATTATGTCGAAATTTGAAAATTTAATCTCGTAAAGCGAATAAATTACATCACTAGAAATATGAGTGTATAGAAAGTATACAGTAAAAAGCATATCTATTCAGCCACTTAGCTGAGTATCGTAGATATTACTCATCCTCTCCATATATTGTTTTTAATTAGAATCCACCAGAAATAGATAAGACATAGCGGCGATCTTCTTCTTCTCGATATCCGTCATCTGAAGCTTCAATAGCATAAGTTGTTAAGTCAAAAGCAAAGGATTTATTTCGAACTCCAAGCCCTCCAGACCCCCAACCGTCGCCGAAACCGAATCGTACAAACATACTTCTTTTATAATCAAACTCGATCCCGCCCATGGTTTTTCGAGAAACTGGAACTGTGTCGTATTTATCTCCAAAGTCTTTTCTAGAAATATCAATATGCATTCTAAAAGTTCTTCCAAGAGCTGGTGTGAGTGAGAATCCGTAATCTACTGTTTGTGGAATTTTTTCAGGAGTCCCACTAAGCTCTTCCCCATACCAATCGGCATCAGAAGAATTTCGAACAACGGCCGAAAATGTTGGTAACCAAGAAAACGGTAAGGTTATTCTCGACCCTGCGGTAATATGAGTCATGGTTCCCTTAGTATAATCTGTTTCCGCATCTATGGTTACTGTATCCGAGGGAGCAAAATCTTTTTGAAGTTGCTTTCTTGTAAGTAATACACCTGAAGCCCCAAATTTTACAATCCCCCCAAAAAGAGAAAAACTAAGTGACATCACTGGTCCCCAGTCAACTCTTTCTGAAACCTCAAAGTCATCAGTTAAGCTTTTGAGTCTAGATCGATTTTGCTGGACATACATATAGCCTAATGTAATCCCCCTATAGGTTAAATTTGGAAATAATTGAAACCTTGCATGAGATAGATTACCAGGGTTCTCGACATGTAAATCTCTTAACTCTACAGGATCGAAGGCCTTAGTATAATTAGAGATTGAATCAGTAAATGCACCATCATTTGTAATATTTAAAAAACCATTATTTGTTTCTAAGTGAAGGTTTGTAAGGTGAAATTGTAATCCCCTAACGGTACCAAGCCCTGCCGGATTATAAAAAGATGCCCACCCATCGTCTACTTTGGACATATAAGAGTTTCCCATCGCAAGTGCTCGTGCCGATGTCACTAGTTCTGGCGAGACAGCGTCTTCAAAAGGGAGAAGGGCATAAGCATTTGAGACAAGAAAGACAAATAATGTGAATAGCTTACATAATTTCATCCCATATAGTTTATCAAACCTTAGGCAAGAAATTTATGAGAGGAAAACTCTACCATCCAGCCGCTAGGGCCATACCAAAATGTTGAAATAATTTAGTTTCCGTATTACTCCAAGTAATTCTTTGAGCAGCAACCTCAACTTTTAACTTAAACTGATGGGTACCAAAGATAACCCCTACATCTGCACCCAGTATGTTTTTAGCATGGTAAACAATTGAGTTACTATCCAGGGAAGTATCGTCTTTCACGGTTCCAGTGAAACTATAATTACTTAAAGATACTCCATCATAAACCATCATAACAGGACTAAATCTATATCCGTGAATTACTGAAAAATCAGTAGCATCTGACTTTAA
>JBFKKF010000472.1:0-2296 GCA_041631355.1 Bacteriovoracaceae bacterium
AGCAAAAAAATTGGATTTCAGATTTAAACCCTCTAAATATTTAACTTCATTTGCAACCTACTCAGAAGGATTTAATGCCCCAAGAGTCACCGAGGTCTACCCTGCTGGCCTTCACAATAGAGGAGATGGCTTCTTTATCAAAGATAACTTCTTTATCCCTAATCCTGGCCTTAAGCACGAAACATCTGAAAATTATGAGGTAGGATTTAAGTTTCAAAAACCAGCATTTATCAATGACAATGATCTTTTTGAGGTTTCCTTTAACCGATACGAAAACCATATCAAAGACTATATCTATATGGAACGCATAGATCGCTCCATAATAGACGAAGAGGATGGTTCCACCCAGTTTGTAAATACCCCCCAAGCAATACTTTACGGCCATGAGATTACTCTTCGCTATAATTACGATATTTACGAAGCTAGTATCAATTATACTGAAGTTAGAGGTAAAAACACGACACTAAACTTATACCTAGAAGATCTACCGGCCGATAGCTATACGTATAATTTAAGTGTCTACCTAGATAAATACGATTTAGTTGCGGGCTACTCTGGTTTACAGGCACTGGAGCAGAATAGAGTCAATCCGGAAACCATCCAGAGAACCGATCCGACCCCAGGATATTTTATTCACAGTATTTTTCTTAGTAAAAGAATTAGACAGAACTATGAAGTCAACCTTAAGGTTGATAATTTAGGTAATCACAAGTATAGAAGACATGCTTCACACTTATTCGAGAGTCGTGAAGATGTAAAACTAGCGTTTAAATATAAAATCAATACTTTCTAAGGAGTCATTTGTTATGAGAATGTTAATCGCCCTTGCACTTTGTTGTTCTTCATTTGCCCAGGCAAATATTCCACAAGGTAAATACCAAATTGAGAAAATCCAGTGCAAATCTGGAAAAGTATTAAAGCTAGGTGGAAAATTTATGGTTTACAAAATATACCTCGATGTCGGTGCGGGTTCCATAACTATGACAGCGACAGCGAACTCCGGAAGTTGGGCCCCATTTAAACTAAATTGCACCCAGGTTAATGAGGGACAATTTACTTACACTCAAGAAGGTAAATATGAAGGTGACCTTCCTAATAAGTCGGTTAAGTGTAATGCCAAAGCATGGGAGCAAATTTTAAGAAAGAAATTATTTGGAGTTGAAGAATATGGAACATTTAATTATCAGGTAAACGGTAATCAAGTAATTATCTATAACCCACAGACAATTACCAAATACTCTTGTGACCAATCCGGAGACTACCCTATCTATCATTACAAAAGAATTTAATTTTAAATCATCTATAAAAAGCCCCGATGACTCGGGGCTTTTTATTATTTACCAATCTTTGAATCCATTATTAACTTTTTCACCTTTGCGGTTGAGTCCTTAAATGCCTTCCTGCCGTTATTTAGAAGGTTTTTAGCATATTTCACACATCTTAGGTTTAAATCTCCTCCACCTACAAGATAAGTTGCCCCTTTGGTATTTGCCACACTATATCTTAACTGCTCTGAAACTCCTTCTTTTAGAAACTGATTTTCCAGGGGGAGAATTACCTTTTCATATTCACTACCAAAAGCAAGGTCTAGGTGGCTAAACTGATCAAACGTAACAAACATTTGTCTTTCTGTTGGGGCATTTACAATGAAGTTTTTAGTTGCTTCTGGAGAGGAAGCAAGGGCATCCTTTTTACCATAGATTAAGAATTGAGGGATATCATGATTTTTTAATTTCGTGAAATCTACACCGGCCTCTGAAACATATCCTCTGGCAACAAAGTCATTCATAGATGCCACTAGTTCATGGGAGACACCGTTTGAAGACCCATGATGCATTAAAAACTTTAAATCTTCCACAGACATATTATTCAAATCCATGATCCCACCAATAATTTTATCTAACACTTTGGCGAGAACAGGTTTACCTAACTCCATCATTTTGTTTGTAGCATCGGCTCTGATTGACTTCACTGCCTCAGCTTTTTCGGGACCAATTTTAGTTCGGCTGTTTAACATGGAGTTAAAAACATTTGCAAAACGATCAGGGTTACTTCCCATAAGCTTTAATACTGAAAATTTCTTTTGGTTGTGGGTAAAGTCGGCAGGTCCTCCGTGATAGATCGCAGCTTTTACGTGCTTACTAACCCACGCCTTTCGCTTAGGATCTACTTTTCTTTCTCCTGTCTTGGGATCAAGATAAAACCCCGCAGTATAGTTTTCAAAAACCATATGTCCCATGGAATGCCCATGGTAAACAAATTGTTCACCTGATGATGATTTTACGACATGCTTTAC
>JBFKKF010000473.1:0-2294 GCA_041631355.1 Bacteriovoracaceae bacterium
TCGACCGGAGCTTAATATCATTAATCTAATGTTTAGTCTGAATGAACTCAAAATAGAGTTGGCGGAACAAAGTCTAATGCCTAAGTTGAAATTAAACCTAGAACATAATCAAAGTCAATTAAATGCGAATCAAGAGCATGGGGATGAGTTATTGGTCGGATTGAATTTAGAAATACCAATAGAGCGGAATTTAGGTCAAGGTAAAGTATCGGAAGCTAAAGTAGAAAGAGAGTACATCCAAGTACAAAAAGAGCTCACCAAGAGAGAACTATTGTACTCGATCAGAAACTTAGTTGAGAATCTTAAGGGTCTAACCAGAAGTATAAACTTTGGAATCAAAGAAGTAGAAAATGCCAAAAAACTGCAAAGCGCTGAGTGGCAAAAATTCAAAGCTGGTGAGAGTGATTTTTTCTTGGTTAACACTCGAGATATGAATTACGCCAAGGCGAAAATTGGATTAATAAAAAAGTATGCTAAATTTCAAAAGCTCAACTATGAGCGAGCTCTTTGGCAAAAACCGTTGGTCTTTAGATAAAAAAAAGCCCTGTGGGTTTAAACAGGGCTTTTAAATTCTATGAAAAATGGCTGGAACGGTGGGACTCGAACCCACGACCAATAGATTAACAGTCTACTGCGCTAACCAACTGCGCCACGTTCCAGTAATCATAGGTAAACTTGGTTATAAGCATTAATTTATTAACTGTCTAGAGATTTTTTTAAGAAATTATAGGCAACTCATTGAAATGACGCACAAATATCACAAACACTTAATTAAAATTATCAAGTAACCGATAGGTTTATGACCTATAATAATAGTAGGTTATTTAGAGAGGTGCTCATGCTGGAACCGTTTGGTTCAGAGATAATACGTCTGTTTAGGCTATTAACTCCCCATGAAATTGATCGATATATAGAGACAGATGTTGAGCCCCAAGTTCAAAAAATTGAAGGATCTGTTGTTGCCGGTGGCGAGTTCAATGAGTTTGCTAAAGATGAGCCTCCATATGGTAGCCCGGGGACGGCAAAGCCTTTTCCTAAGGAGCAGGCCAAAATCATACCGCTGGCCGAATATCAAAAAGCAGAAGGTAGTCCAGTATCAAGGCAACATGCCAGAGGGGAGCAATCCCAAGAGGATGATCATAGAGGGAGTGGTTATACGGGTAACCACGAAGAGTCATACTTACCACCTGAAGACGAGTCGGCTGCTGCTGAAGATTTACAGTCGATTGGTATTTTGTCAGCGTCAGCGATTAAAAAAATAGAGAATGAAAGATTAAAAAATGAAAATAAGAAAAAGGATTCGGCGACTATTTTCCTGTTAAAACAAAGGGAAAGAATGCGGGATTCAAAAAAGAGATTAACTGAACAAGTTGCCATGAAATCCTATAAGACAAGTGCTTCTCAAGAGTTTCATCATGCTACAGATGAAGAAATACTAGATGAAGATTACTCCAATGATTTAAGAGGAATACTTGTGAATAAAAAACAGTATTAGAATGGAATGCAATGTATCTCTGTATCAGGTTTTAACTGAAACTTTTCAACAACATTTTTTGGTAAAACTATCTTTTCATTATTAATAATTTCCGCATCAGACATAAGTGCAAAAAATGGATAGTCTTTGTGGTCAAAGTTTATTAAGTACTTATCCCCATTACTTTTCAACTCAACAGAAACATCTAGAGAAAGAGATTTAAACTCTTGTACTAGTGTAATATCTTTAAGGGGGCAGCGATAGTGAGGCCCACCATCAAAGGGATCCACTTCATTCATATATTTAAACCCAATTTTTTCCAACATACTCTTAACAGGCTCAGTGTCTTTTCCAACCTTCCCGATGGCGTTTCTGGCTTCGTATGGAAGAAGTGTCATATAGATATTTTCTGAAGGATAGAGACTTAAAATGAACTCTTTATTGTTTCTACTTAGCTTGTCTGCTTCATCGTAGTTCATATTCATGAATCTTCTACCAATGGCTTCCCATAAAGGAGAATTTCCATCTGCATCAAACGGTGGCATAAGCTCGGAATGAATCACAGGCTTAAACCGCGAAGGATTCATGGCCATGTATAAAAAACGCACAAATGAAATTTGCTTACCTAGTTTATTAGGGTTACCTCGATAATCAGGGTTAACTACTAGGCCTCCAATTTCAGTAGGGCCGTTGGTTTCCAAACCTAGTTTTAAAGTCCCATGGACGAAACCAGTATTGATAGTTTGAGAATATTTATGCTCGCTACCTACGGATAGATAAAAGTGAGGTTCTTTTTCTGTACCGTGTTGGGCATGAATCA
>JBFKKF010000474.1:0-2287 GCA_041631355.1 Bacteriovoracaceae bacterium
ATCTTAGACAATCGAGATCTCCCATCTTGGAAAAGGATGAAACTGCCCTGAATAATATTTTATATCCTAATAAGATTATTAATCGCGATTTTTTTAAGCTCCACCACTATAACACCACGGGTGACTCTCAGAGCGAATTTGTACTAAATCAATTCTCTTATGAGTGGGGAGATGATGAATTTTCATTTGAAGTAGGCCGACTCAATATTGGATTTGGAAATGGTTATTTTAGTAACCCAATTAACCCCTTTGTAAGAACTATTGCCTTTAGCCCACAATTTGGACAAAGCCAGGCTAACGACGGGATGATTTTTTCTATCGATAAAAATAGCGATATGAAAATTTTTATTTACCTCTTAGCCGATAAATCTCTTACAGATTATGATGAAAAAATAACCCGAACTGCTATGATAAGAGGTCTCTGGAGATACAACTCTAGTATTTCGTTAGGTTATATTCTAGGTGAAGACCAAAAGAAACATAAATACGGTCTTGAATTAAATAAAGTAATCTCTGACAAACGTAAGGGTTATATCCAGCTGGTTAAACACTCACAATCTCTTGATGAACAAAGTCCTTCTGCTAAGGGAACAAATCATTATGTGGCCGGATATCAAGTTCTCCACTCCCAAACCAGATACACCATAGAGCTGGGTAAGTCAGACAGGGATCCACTCAATAGGAACTACTATAGTTACAATTATTTTCCTGCTGAAGCCTTTACCGGGTTAGTCATACAGCGCCTTCACTCCGACAAATGCAATACTGAATTGGGCATCTTCCAAGATACTGATTCGAATTTTCGCTACGTTAAAATATCAAGTACTTATAAGACCAATAAATCCCTGGGCTTGCGTATATTTTACCACTCCAGCGTTGGAACCACTGAGGCCGATTCTGAGTTCGATGCCCAGCGCCAAGTACCTCAGGTTTTGGGAGCGGCTCTTAGATCAAATTTTTAACATTCCCACCATTTATCGTTGACATATAACTCCCAAGGCCATAAAAGTTAGGATTCATTATTATGATCTAGAATCTAGGGGTCAAGCAGAGCAAGGCTCTCTCCTAGCTAGGCGTTTAAGGAGATTAAAATGTATAGTGTTGTTGAAATTAAAGGTCATCAGTACAGAGTTAAAGAAGGTGACGTTGTTGACGTTCAAAAACTTGATGCTGAAATAGGATCTAGTGTAGAACTTGATAAAGTTCTTTTCGTTGGTGGAGATGCTCCAAAAGTTGGAACTCCAACAGTAAGTGGTGCAAAGGTAACAGCTGAAGTTGTAAGACAAGCTCGTTCAAGAAAAGTAATTGTAATGAAGAGAAGTCCTGGTAAATACAGAAAGAAAAATGGACACAGACAACAATACACAGCTTTGAAAATTACAGGAATCAAAGCATAATTTATAAGGTTTAAAGTTTAGGAGATAAGATATGGCACATAAGAAATCCGGTGGTAGTACTAGTAACGGTCGTGATTCAAACCCTAAGATGAGAGGTGTTAAGAAGTACGGCGGAGAAAAAGTAATTATTGGAAATATCATTGTTCGTCAAAAAGGAACTAAGTTTCATCCAGGAAATGGTGTAAAAATGGGAAGAGATTTTACCATTTATGCTGTTGAGGATGGAGTAGTTAAATTTGGACACTACAACAAAAACACTAAGTCTGTTTCGGTTGTTCCAGCTTAATTACACGTAATTTTTACAATATGACAAAGGGAGTCAGACAATGGCTCCCTTTTTTTATATAAAACAGCCAAAATAAACAGTGGATGTCACATCATGAAGTTTATCGATGAAGTCGAAATTCAAATTATTAGCGGAAACGGCGGCAATGGTTGCGTAGGTTTTCGTAGAGAAAAATTCGTTCCATACGGTGGACCTGACGGTGGCAATGGTGGAAATGGTGGAAATGTATACTTCGAGGGTGACGAAAACCTCAACACACTAGTTTATTTTAGAGGTAGAAGAGTTTATCCAGCAGAAAATGGCGAGAACGGAAAAGGTTCTCAAATGGATGGTAAGACTGGAGAAGACTTGGTTATTAAAGTTCCAGTCGGAACACTTATCTACAATAGCGAAAGTGAAATCCTCGTAGCTGATATCACTGAGCATGAACAAAGAATTAAGGTCGCCCAGGGTGGCCGAGGCGGACTTGGTAATACATACTTCAAATCTTCCACTAATCAAGCTCCTAGGTATGCCCAGGAGGGAGAACCCGGTGAAACATTTAATGTAAAGCTTGAGTTAAAACTCATCGCGGATGTGGCCCTCGTCGGTCTTCCGAACGCCG
>JBFKKF010000475.1:0-2278 GCA_041631355.1 Bacteriovoracaceae bacterium
AGGTTCTAAATCGTTTAGTGATTTCGATACTAATTTTATTCGCTTGACGATAATACTTATTAGACACTCTAAAAAACTTAGCTTTGCTTATCTGAGATCTTTTTCTCGAGCTAATTGAGAGAAACTCTTTATTTTCTTTTTCTCGGTACAATCTCGCTTTTTCTAGATTTAACTCTGCCATTCTCAATAATAAATCGGGGTCTCTTCCTCGACTCTGACGATTTAGTTTTGCGACTTCAGATAATTCCTCATTTATAATTTCAATTATTTTTTGTCTTCTCTCTTCTACGCTCGCCGAGAAGCATAACTGGGTTCCAAGTAATATCATTATAAGAAAGTAAATAAACTTCAATTTAACACTCCGACTTTAGGGCAAATACATAATCACCAAGCTCATCTGCCCAGAACTCACCATTAAATGTCCAAAAATATTGTTTTTCATTTCGCTTAATATATTGGACTCCTCCTCTTTTCTTGCTTTCTTCTTTGAAAGAATATAGTTTTGCTTTTTTCTGGGCCAATACTTCAAGTTTAATATAACTCATCCCTTCAAAAGCTTTATATAG
The DNA here is from genome assembly GCA_041631355.1 of Bacteriovoracaceae bacterium. Classification (GTDB taxonomy): domain Bacteria; phylum Bdellovibrionota; class Bacteriovoracia; order Bacteriovoracales; family Bacteriovoracaceae. Next base: position 567 of record JBFKKF010000475.1, read on the forward strand.
TTTCACGTAGGCAGCAAGCATTTTTCCTCTAATATATCCTCCCATCAATTTTTTCTGAGAGGAGAGAGCCTCAGAGATAGTACCCTTTACCAATCTCTTTAAACGAGAGTAGCCCTGACTATTGATTCGATCATTTTCAGCTGATATCAATTTGAATTGATTCCAAAGCTCATTGTAGACGTCATCGTGTGCTATTGATCTAAGTAGAACCTTCATCAGTCGTGAAGGGGCGTATCCCTTCTTTTCATACACCGAAATCAATTCATAATAATGAGATAGATTTCTTCTATACCTTCGCAAGTAGCTTCTTAAGCTTCGCGTGTCCTTCATGTATTTTGAGTAAAAGTCATTTGAAGTGTTTTTAGCATCCTGATACAGGCACAGCTTTAAATAACTAAGTGCTTTTAGCACCTCAATTTCAGGATTGAATACATGATCGAAAACAGGAGCGTTATAAGTTACTAGCTTACCTAATGTTCGATTATAATCTTTTTTGTAATAACTATTCCAAGCTTCTTCGAATAATACTTCTGGCCATACCATTGAAGATTTTGGAATATCCAAAAATAATAAGTCTGACTCTGTAAATTTTCTTTCCTGAAATCTTGTTCTTGCCACTCCCAAGGTGCAATAATCTTTATTCAGCTGTAATTTCCTACTGTTACTATACTTCTCTAGCCATTCCTCTGAGACTCTTTCGCAATTTCTAAAGGTATTAACAGCTTCTGCTTCTTGACCCGCTATGGATAAAACAACTCCTTTCATATGTAGTGCATAAGCATAGTAAGGATGACTAGGAGATATCCCCTGTAGCATCCTTAGTGTCTTTGCATACTTTTGATCTCTAAAATATTTTTTAGCTAATACATATCTAGCACTTGAAGAATTTGATTTATTTAAATAGCTATAAGGTAATGACTCAAACTGCTTAATTCCAACATGCTGGATTAGTAAATTTAATGCCTTTTCCATCGGAGCACTAAGATCTCTTGCCCCTGCAAGATATTCTTTCATTAGTGGTAATGCAGAGTAATAATAGCCACCTGACACCAGCTCAGAGATCAATCCTTTGATATCTCTTACATTTCTCTTAAGGGCTTTTTCTGCTCCATCCCAAGAACAAAAGCCTTGCATGGAAATAGATAAGATTACTGTAAAAATAAAAATTCTGAACATCCTGTTCATCCTTTATTTAAATTAAAATGTGTAATTTAATCCTAAGTTAATATTGTAATAATGGTGCCACCTTTTCTCAGTATCATCTTCACCATTAATCGCCGCATCTGCGTTTATATGCTGGGCCCTAAAGTCTAAACGTGTACTCCAACTTTCTGAAATATAAAACCTTAATGCCGTCATCCACCCAACACCTGTTGTTGACTCATTGACGAGGTCATCGGAGTCTCCTCCAGTGCTAAATTCTTTTCTATTATCAAGCGTGGAAACATTGGTAACTCCTGCACCAAACATCCAATCAAAATAAAATATTTTATTAAAAGTATTTATTTTTGAGTAGAAAGGTGACCAAACAACCATTGCCGTCATTGCAGAGTCTACTTTTCTAAAAAAAGCAACTGATGCCTGTGCCTCAACTGCATCGTATGTCTTATTAGTTGCACCACTGGCTTTAGTGTAGGAAAACTCAAGTCCCCAATCCTCAGAGAAAAAGAATCCTCCCAATATATTTAATTCGTTACTGTCAATGAAAGCTC
>JBFKKF010000476.1:0-2274 GCA_041631355.1 Bacteriovoracaceae bacterium
GTTTGTTCTGTTTTGGTAGTTGTCTCTTTTGTTTATTTTAATTTTTACCGTTATAAATTAAAAGGGCAGGTATTTAATTTTATTAAAAGAATTATTGCTATTTACTTTATATCAACTCTAAGTGTTATTATGATTTTATTCTTAATCGATAAATTTCCCTTAGGCGAAGAAGGAATCATTTCTCTCAAGAGAGTTATTATCGTTGGTTTTCCTGCCATTTTTGGAGCCACTATTACTGACTATTTAAAATAAGATTACTTTTTATTAGACTCAGATAGAATTTGATCTTTAAACTCTATCCACGCACTTTTTTGATATCTTGAAGTAATGGCATCAAAGAGGCTATCTTCCTCATTAAAGTTTATTTCCGCTTGGCGAATGGCCTTCTGTTCATAGTCATCGACAATTATCACCCCGCCTTTATTCGATCTTCTTTTCAGGCGACTTAATACATTTCCTCTAGAGCTTCCTCGCTTGGTACGTACCTTACCACCTTGGCGAAATTCAGTTGGGGCATTTACTGACTTGTAATCAGAGTCTTTATTGCTTTTCTGTGAAGGAGATCCCCCTGCAAATAATCCACTATTTGTGGCACTAGTAGGAAGTGAAGTTGCTGCTCCGGAGGGAACTTTGGCTTTAGCAACTAAGGCACCGGCCAATTCTGGAATTCCATTTTTCTTCAACTCTCGTACGAGGTCTTTATCGTTGCTTGAGAGCCTTGGAACTTTATCAGGTTTAAATCGTTTAAGCTTATTTCTTGCAACTTGTAATATTCGATTGGTAGCATCATCAACTCCTGCCGTACCAACTCCATTGGAGACAGGCCTTAGGGCCCTTAATGGATCACGTAACTCAGTTGCACCGAGCCCAAGCTTTACACCTGCAACTTTTAAACGTCTATCGATACAAGTTTTTGTTGTATCACATTGGCACTTTTCATCGACTTTACCGTTTTGATCAATACAGATAAAAGCATCGTTTTGCTGGTTTCGACTGGCCAATTGTTCAGGTACACAGTATTTTCTGTAGTTCTCTGGGTCAGATGCAAAAGAGGATTCTTCATTACAAAAACAAGTTCTTGCAGTGTAGGGGTTACAATCTCCACCTTGAGGGAGTTCCCTGGCCATGCGTTTGAGAATTCTTTCCCTTTCTTGATGGGCCTTATATTTTTTGTGATAAAAAGTACTGATAAATGTTGCAGCAGCTAATTTAGCGTAAACTTTCCAATCGCCTTGGTAAGCTGCTTGAGCAAGGTAGGCCACATAACATCCAGCGGTTGCTCCCCAAACTCCAAATTGAACTTTAGACGCCTTGGCCATATCCTTATGATTTTCGGCTAAAGCATAAAAACTTGCTGCTTGTCTTGATTGTCCCTTTTCTTGTTCGAAATTTTCGGCGGTTTTTTGATTTTGGATGATCATATAAGCGGTATTAACTGCTTCGGACGCCATACCGATATAGCCGCAATAGTCCGGTTTTTTTTCTGTTTTTTTCTTATATCCTTCAGGTGGCTGCTTCCCTTCAGCAACTGTGATATCTTCTGCTCCACTTTTAGAGTACACTTGCTTTCCATCTTGCATGACTCCAGCATCAAATTTTCCAGTACCTCCAACAGCAGAAAACATAGCATAGGCCTTAGTGAGGACAGGAAATAATGCCTCAAGTGTTTTCATGGATCCACCATCAAATGCACTTTTATCTTCAGTACAGATATCTTCATATTTTGATTCATTTTGTTTACATAACTCTTGAGCTTCCCTTGCCGCCATTCCTTGGTGGATATAAGTTTCACTGTCTTGTTCTTCTTGTAAGGTAAGGGGCTCTTCACCTATCCCATCAAATGCAGATTCTTGGGCGTTCACTTGGGGGATCAAAACAAATAAAAAAACGATGTAAATAAACTTCATAAGTACCTCAAATTACAGACTATTTTATCATGAGACTGGTAAAAAATAAGGATAGGTATTTAGCGCACCCAATCCATATGTGTTTTCAGTTACTTAGAAGGAGAGCTCCCATTTCGGGCCGCCTCAAATCTGGGGCAAATCTCCGCTTGAAAGTGGCCATAAAGGGCAAATTCTTATAAAGTTCACTCTATGTCAGATAAAAAAACGATTCAGCATACTTCAGATAATGAGATCACTCATTCTATGGCCCATTACCTTTTGACCATACATAAGTTAAAAGAAGAGAAAGGCTATGCCAGAGTAACGGATATAGCTAAGGAGCTAAACCTAACCAAGGGAAGTGTGTCGACAGCACTCAACAATCTGA
>JBFKKF010000477.1:0-2270 GCA_041631355.1 Bacteriovoracaceae bacterium
GAAACTCAGTCCTTCCGAGCAAGGGATTGTTAAAGATATTTCTAAAAAATACATTCATCAAGCAAATGAGCTCGCCATAGCTGATAATAAAAAATCACTTGAGATTTTAAAAAAGTCAGGAGTTGAGTTTATTAAATTTTCTGAAGATGATCTTAAACAAGCAGAAGAAATTAGACAAAAAGTTTTGGCAAAGTTAAAAGGCGCAGTCCTTTCCAAGCAGATAATTAAAAGTATAGAGTCCCTAAGATGATAAAGAAATTAGATGACTTAGTAGATAAATTAACTAAATGGGCAATCGTTGCTTGCATACTTTTAATGCTACTACTTAGTTTACTAGGCATAGTTCTTAGATGGTTTGAGCTTTCTCTTCCTTGGGTTGATCCACTCGTTAGGCATCTTGTCTTTATCTCAACCTTTCTTGGGGGGAGTCTTGCTATTAAAACAAATCATCATATCAAAATTGACCTACTTGGAAGAATTTTAGAAAAACAAAAATTAGTGAAATCTCAAATTATCCTTGAGCGTTTAGTGGTTATTATTACACTTATGGCCTGTTCGATTCTAGTCTATGGCTCATATGAGCTAACTAAAATAGAATTCGAAATGGGAAAGGCCCACTTTCTTGGAATTCATTCTGGTTACTTACTGGGAATCATACCTGTGGGAATGGGCTTAATTTGTCTTAGAATATTATTTAGGCTCTTTATGCCAGTGAGAGACTTAGAATGGAAATAATACTTTATTTTCTAATCACTGTATTTGCACTAGCAGGAACCCCCATTTTTGCAGTGATGATACTGTTTTCCGCTGTTGCTTTCCATTTCTCAGGTATAGATATTGCTGCCATTGCAGTAGAAGTTTATAAGGTCGCTTCTGCGCCAACTCTACTAACTATACCTCTGTTCACCTTTGCTGGTTATCTTATGGCAGAGTCTAAGTCTCCTCAAAGATTATTAAAGTTGAATCAAGCCGTTTTAGGTTGGATGCCAGGGGGAGTCGCCATTGTAAGTCTTGTCCTTTGTGCTTTTTTTACGGCATTCACAGGTGCTAGTGGAGTAACAATCATTGCTTTAGGGGGCCTTCTTTATCCCATTCTCATTAAGGAGCATTATGATAGTAAATTTACCTTGGGACTCATTACGACTTCTGGTTCATTGGGATTATTATTTCCACCTAGTTTACCGATTATCTTGTATGGAATTGTTGCACGGGTAGATATTGATCAGCTTTTCATTGCGGGGATAGTACCGGGGCTACTCATACTCATTATCTTATCGGCTTACGCTATTATTCAGGGAAAGAAAACTAATGCCATTATAAAGCCGAAGGAGAGATTTAGCTTCTATGGCCTGAAGTCTGCCTTCTACCAGGCCAGGTATGAAGTTCCATTGCCCTTTATAGTTCTAGGTGGAATATACTCTGGGATTATGACTCCAACTGAAGCTTCGGCGATCTGTGCCTTTTACGTCTTGATTATGGAGTGCTTTCTTTATAAAGATCTTAGTTTCGGTAAAGATATCCCTGATATTATACAGAAGAGCATGGGGCTAGTAGGGGCGATATTACTTGTTCTATGTAGTGCACTTGCTTTAACTAACTACCTTGTAGATGAGGAGATACCACTGCATATCCTTGAGTGGATTCAGGAGATGGTGACTAATAAATATGCCTTTCTACTACTCTTAAACATTTTCCTATTATGTGTTGGCGCTATAATGGATATTTTTAGTGCCATTGTAGTAGTGGTGCCTTTAATTATTCCTATTGCTAATGAATTTGGTATCAACCCATTGCATTTGGCAATCATCTTTCTCACTAATTTAGAGATCGGATATATAACTCCACCGGTTGGAATTAATCTTTTCATCTCAAGCTTTAGATTCGATAAATCGGTAATTTATCTATATAAAGTTGCACTTCCATTTTTGTTTTTGATGCTTATTGCGCTGTTGTTAATAACCTATATCCCGTGGTTAACATTGCTATGGTTTTAAAGATCTTCCACCTTGCCATTATCATGTTCTCAGTGAACCTCCACGGAGGAGAGCTAGGAGAGGTTGATTTTGACCACTATGCAGGACCGATCGATCCTTCTTTGCAGAAAGGATTTTACACCCAAAAAAGTTTTTTCTTGGATGATTACTATAATGAGCTTCAATTTAAAAATAATACAGCACCTGAACTGTTAGAGTTAAATGATTTTATTAAATATGAATTTCAAAATGGTCTCACGTGTCCAGACTCTGAATACCATAAGCATGAATCTTACC
>JBFKKF010000478.1:0-2266 GCA_041631355.1 Bacteriovoracaceae bacterium
CAGCACTAAGTAAGTTTACTAATGATAAGATTATCCATATCGGTGGAGGTCATGATCATATCTATCCACTGTTAATGGGAATAGATAAATCCCAAAAGTATAAAAATATCTTTATTCTTAATATTGATGCCCATTGCGATACAAGAACAGATAATGAGTCCCACTCAGGAACTCCTTTTAGAGACTACGATGTAAACGGAAGTTTACCATTTCACCTCGTACAGTATGGGATCGATCACTCTACCAATTCAAAGTCAACTCTTACTCCCCTAAATAGAGGATCAGAGCGACATTTTTTTATCAACGATATCGTAAGAAATACAGAGCACTATTTAAGTAATAGTGACCTGGTAGTAGAGCACTGCCCTTTCACAATTGATAAAGATAGCGCTCTAATTATAAGTATTGATGCCGATGGTATCGCTGGAAGCGAGATGCCGGGAGTTAGTGCTGTTAACGGACATGGGATACCACTTCAACATGTTTTTGACCTCACCCAAAAACTTCTGCACTTTCGTGCCAAAAACCACTTCCTTGGAATTTATGAATACAACCCAGTCTTTGACTCATTATCTGGTACAGGTGCCAGAAGCTTAGCAAGACTGATGTATGACTTTCTAAATTAGAGATTTTAAATTTTAAGGAAATAAAAAAGCCCGTATTTGCTACGGGCTTTTTTGAGAGACATAAGGAGAAGTTATAAAAAAATCCTTTTTCTATAACCCCAACACACACACGCCTACATTAGAGCAAGAACCGTGCCAAGTTTTAATAATTTAGAAACCTAGATAAGTAACCGTTTTTACGTTGGTGCTTTTTAGAAAAAGACTTTATTTTGACAGCGGGGAGTCAGAGAACGCAACGCAAGAAGACTCTTTACAAGAACAATTGAAAAAATCCATCCAAAAGCAAGGGGGGAAAATAATTGTGGCCATTTAAAGCACTTTTAATTTCGTACAATTATGGGATAATTATACAAGATTTCAGCACGTTATAACTAAAATACTAACTTGATAAAAATTCAATATCAAAGGAAGGAATTCAAATGACAACAGTATTAAGAAACAGTTCACTAAGTTTACTAATGGTTATTGCTTTATTAATGGGAGGATGTGCATCTGACTCTTCAAAGAAATCTGGAAGTTCTTCAGATTCAATGATGGATGATGCTGCAAGTGCAAGATCCCTTGAGCTAGAAGGATCAAGTGATGAAAACACAGCTGGTCCGTTACAAACAATTTATTTCGATTTTGATTCATCAAAATTAACTTCTGCAGCAAGATCAACTCTTGAGCAAAATGCAATGTGGTTAAAAGGTGCTTCAGGTGTCGATATCCAAGTTGAAGGTCACTGTGATGAAAGAGGTGGTCAACAGTATAACTTAGCACTTGGTGAAAGAAGAGCAAAGGCGGTTAAGGGTTATCTTGAAGCTCTTGGTGTAAATGCAGGTAGAATCTCAATTATTTCTTACGGAAAAGAAAAACCAGTTTCTTTTGGACATGATGAGCAATCATGGTCTAAAAACAGACGTGCAAATTTTGTAATTACTGCAAAATAATATGATAAAGTGGAATGCTCTTCTCCTGTTTTTAGTCGTTGCAATTGCCGCTGGATGCGGTCTAGCAACAACAAGACCAAAGCAGGAGATGAGCCTTGCACAAGCAGCTTTTATAGCTGCAAGAGAAGCAAAAGCTGAAATACATGCACCTCAACTTTTTCGAAAAGCAGAAATTTACTATCTCAAGGCCAAGTCTGCTTATAAAAGAAAATACTTCAATAAGGCCAAACAATATGCCCAATTAAGCCAAAAGTTTTCAGAAAAAGCTGAGTTTGCTGCGATTAAAAAAGTGACTCTTGAGGAATAATAGAAGACTCACCTTTCTATGGAGATTAAATGAAAAAGTTCGTCGCTCTTATCTCAATAACTTTAATAACAACTTCTTGCTTTAAAACAGCTGAAGATATTGCTAGAGAAAAACAAGTTGATGAGCAACTCGACCAAAGCTCAAAAATCATCGCTGACCTAACCTTTCAAGTTGAGGAACTAAAATCTAGACTTGCAAGTACTTCAGGTAAATTAGAGGAAATAGATTATAAAAGTCAACGCTCATCTGAGGAACAGCACCTCACAGTAAAACAAACTATTGACCAATTAAATGCCCAGGTCAAAGCATTAAGTGAAGATAATAAAAAAAATCAGGCATTAATTTCTAATATAAATAAAGAACTAAAAGATCAAAAAAAATATATTCAAAAGGTAAATTCG
>JBFKKF010000479.1:0-2256 GCA_041631355.1 Bacteriovoracaceae bacterium
AAAACGGCTCCAGCTTGCGAAAGGCCGAAACCGGTGTATCCAGATCGGCTGCGATATCGAACGGTGGTTGCATGGTTTGTCCATTTTCAAACAATTGGTTTTCCGAATAAGACTCATAAGCAACAGAATTCATCATATCGTTGATTAGTGAGTATCCCGTGCTATTTCTGCCACCGGAACAACCAACTAATATTAAAAATATACTTGTTAAGACTAATATTTTCACGATTATCCCCTTTATAAACACTTCAGACTCATATCCACATGTTGCTCAGTAACTTCTAAAGCTCCATGTTCTTTAAATAGATGAGTAGCATCATCAACGTTAACTTTACTTTTCTCAACCGCAATTACAAATTTATTACAAGTTTGTTCTGGATGAAGAATAACTGCCTTTTTACCTGGAAAAAGCTTATTGTAGACAAGAAAAGCAAGCACTGTTGTATGTGCTGCAAATAATACTGTTAATTCAAAAGAGATTGGTACAAATGCAGGCCATGAAATAAATGGCTTACCACCAATAATTGTTGGCCAATCAATCGCACTGGTCCAAACCTGAAGAGCTACTGCTGCAGTTAAACCAGCTCCTCCTGCAAGAAAAGTTACATACGGAAGAAATGATCTTTTAATTCCCATGGCATCATCAAGACCATGAACTGGAAATGGAGTATAGACATCATACATTTCTATATTCTTGTCCCTCGCCTTCTCAGCACTTTCTAAAAGCTTTTCTTCACAATCATAAATAGCAAGCAAAAAATCTTTTTTCATTATTATATCCTAATTATTTTCTAGCAAACTTATATACAGACTTAACTTCCGCTACTGCGATACCTGGTAATACCCTGATAAAGATAAAAAATAGCGTAAAAAATAAACCCAGCGTTCCAATAAAAGTCCAAATCTCAACCCAAGTTGGCGAATACATAACCCAACTAGAAGGTAAGAAGTCTCTATGTAGCGATGTTGTGATAATAACAAATCTCTCAAACCACATCCCAATATTAACAACAATCGAGATGATAAAAACAAAAGGGATACTTGTTCTAAGTTTTTTAGATAAAAAGAACAATGGAGACAACACGTTACAAGAGATCATTGACCAGTATGCCCACCAATAAGGACCTGTTGCTCTGTTAATAAAACAATATCTCTCGTATTCATTTCCTGAATACCAAGCAATAAAAAATTCAGTCCCGTAAGCAAGTCCTACCATCAGACCCGTTACGACAATAACTTTTGCCATAGCTTCAATATGACCAAGGGTAATATAGTTTTCCCAGTTTAATACTTTTCTAGTAATGATAAGAAGAGTTAAAACCATCGCAAAACCTGAAAAGATCGCACCAGCAACAAAGTATGGAGGGAATATAGTTGTATGCCATCCAGGAATTACCGAGGTTGCAAAGTCCATGGATACGATCGTATGTACCGATAAAACTAGTGGCGTTGCCAGACCTGCTAAAACGAGCGACATAACTTCCCAGTGATGCCATGTTCTGTTCGAACCATCCCAGCCAAAAGATAAAACACCGTATACAAATTTTCTAAAACTAGACTTTGTTCTGTCTCTAACTGATGCCAGATCAGGAAGAAGGCCCATATACCAAAAAACTAGTGATACTGTTAAGTAGGTCGAAATTGCAAAAACGTCCCACAGTAGTGGGGATCTAAAGTTTACCCATAACGGTCCTCTGGTATTTGGATAGGGAAATACCCAATATAATAACCAAGGACGGCCAGCGTGAATAAGAGGGAATAAACCAGCACAGGCTACTGCAAATATTGTCATGGCCTCTGCAGCACGGTTAATTGCTGTTCTCCACTTTTGTCTAAAAATGAGAAGTACGGCCGAAATAAGCGTACCTGCGTGACCAATACCAACCCACCAAACAAAGTTTGTGATGTCCCATGACCACCCTACCGTCTTATTCAATCCCCAAGTTCCAATCCCAGTACCTACTTGGTAGGCAATAGTTAAAAAACCAATGGTTAGGAAAAGCGCAGAGATTGAAAAACCTATTAACCATCCTTTGGAAGGCTTTTCCTCTAGTGTATCCAGAATGTCTTCAGAAATTTGTTTATAAGTTCTGTTTTCTGGAATAAGAGGACGTCTTAATTCTGAAACATGTGCATCCGACATAATCTTTCCTTATCTTATTTATTTCTAATTTTTGTTAAATAATTCACTCTTGGAAGAGTATTAAGTTCTTCAAGTACAGTGTACTGTCTCTCATCTGCAAGGTATTGAGCAAT
>JBFKKF010000480.1:0-2250 GCA_041631355.1 Bacteriovoracaceae bacterium
ATCAACTCATATTCCTGACGATATATATCAAGATGTATTAGAAAAATATTTAAAACTAAAGTCAAAATTTATTTGCAGTCTCTAAATTTTAAACTATCCTATTGATATTAAAAGGAATTTAATGGCTGACGAAAAAGCAGCACCAGCTGGTGCCAAAGACAAAAAAGATGGCAAAGAAGAGGAAGAGAAAGTCATTCCAAAGATTGTCTATATTGGCCAAGACATATCTTATTTCAATAACCTCAAAGAAAAATTTCAAGAATTGTGCTCAATAGAGGCTGAATTTCAAAGCTCTCAAGTTTCAGATGATAGCAAAATTCAATCTCAAATTTTAAAAATTAGAACTATAAAACCTAAAGCTGTTCTACTCGATTTTGCTAAAAATCCAAATGCGATGATGCATTTAGCACGTTTATGGCAAAGACAAAATAAAACTATTGAAACATCTATTATTGGTTTGTGTGACTATACTCAGGGAAGATCTATGGTTATTAAGGCCATAATGACAACAATTCCTTGTGTTCATATTAAATCAGCTGAACTTGAGGCGGTAGTTCATGATATTAATTGTCTTAGTTTTCCTCTACTAGTTCAGGATCATGGTTTTGCACTTGCAGAGTTATCAGATCCAATCAAGGCTTACTTTCCTGCAAAAGCAGCATTAATTAACGATAATTTTTTAAAGATTGAATCAAACGTTCCTATGCAAGCAAAACAACAATTAAGAGTCCATAATTTTTGGTTCAGATCAAAAGTTGTTGAATCAAACCTTGTTATGTGTGCGAGTCAATCACAAGAAAACTTATATTATAATTTTGAATACACTCAAATTCTCCAGATGGCACATGCTGATCCTGTTCAACAAACAGATAATATGACTAAAGAAGATTTTGATAAACTTCAAAAAGATAGACAGGAAAAATTACAAAACTCTAAGTTTAAGCTTACTAAATGGATCAAAGAACATGTTAAATACTCTAAACCTAAGTTTCTTAAAGCTTATGTTGTAGATAAAGAAGGTCATTTCTTTAATGATAGGCCTCTTTCTGACACCTATATTTATGTGTTTAGAAATCAACCTTTTGTTAAAGATGCAAAAAAGGAACTGCTTGCAACGAAACCGCAAATTATTGTATGGAACTTAGAAAAAGTTTCTAAAGCAGATCGTGATGCAGAAGCAGAGTTGCAATATACATTAAATGATATGCCGAATTTAATCAAATTTGCTAAAGACGCCAAAGAAGTGTTTCAGGGCTATCAACCTATAATCATCGTTTTTAATGCTGAAGACCAGGAAACAGCAGATCTACAAGCAAGTATGAATTATCAAAGTGTACTTGCTGTTAAAGACCCTATGTCTATTGATATGGTATTGAGAATGTGCGAGATGCTAAGAAATAAAGTTGAGCCATCTCTTCCAAAGCCGAATGCAACTGACGTTTATATCGACAAGAATAGTGATATCAGTTATGTTGAAATAGAATCTGAATTGACTTTAATGGCATGCTCTGAAAATGATGTTTATTTTAATTCAGATCAAGACCTTCCACTTGGAACAGTATTAAGAGTTTCACTACCTGTACCTATGTATATTACAGTCTGCAAAATACCTGAGTACGCTAAAATCTCATCTACCTATTATGGTATCATACATGGTATTGGCGAAGAAGAACGTCAAAAATTAAGACGATATATTAATGAAATCTTTTTTAGAGATCATGAACAGAAAAAAGCAGAGGAAAAACAAGAGGTCGAACAACTTAAAGTTAAATATGTTGAGGATAAAGAAAAAGATGCTCAAGATGCGGCCGCAGCAGAAGCTGAGCGCTTAAGAAAAGAAGAAGAAGAGCGTAAAGCACTTGAAGAGAAAGCCAAAGAGTTAGTTGGACAGCTTGATGATAAAAAAGAAGAGAAATAGTGCTTAGCAAACTTCTTATTGTCATTATTATAGCTTTAATCATTTATGTTTTACGAAATATGTCTAAGGCCCATGATAATCAAACCAAAGTTAAATCTAAAAAAGATGAAGATGTCATAGACGCTGAATTTAAAGTAGTTAAAGACGATGACAAACAAAGTAAATAAAGTCCCTCTTCCTTTAGATGAGTATGAAAAATATGAAATTCCACAAGAGTATCTAGCTTATATTTTAAGTTTCGAAAATATCTCCCAACTTGATTGTGATGACCTTGAGTATCAATACCATGTGCAAGGATATAAAATTTTTCATACTGACCTGCAAAGAGGCCA
>JBFKKF010000481.1:0-2246 GCA_041631355.1 Bacteriovoracaceae bacterium
AGAACTGGAATACAGCCTATACGTTTATCATGAGGTGGATAGTTTGTCCTAGTACCAGAAGAGTCTTGTCCTGAGTTACTAGAAACATTATTACTACCACAGCTGATTTCATCGGATCCTTTTAAGGTGTAAATTCTTTGATGTGATTTTTTAACATATGGAGAGCTAGTGTCAGCAGGCCAATAAAATTGTATTTTTTTATTTCTTATGGTTTCGTTGGTTGGGGCAATATGCAGTCCGCCCTCAATATAAAACCAAATTTGCTTAATAAGGGATTCTTTAACTAAGAGAAAGTCACATACATTATCTTGTTTAGCAACATAGAGTCCTTCAGTATCAATGGCGACAATTTCTCTTAGTGCCTTGAAGAGGGGACTATCACTGTAATAATGCTCTTGGGTTGGACAGTACGCCGTGTAGTTATTTTCTGTATCTAAAAATGGGGTCATATACATCCCCATTTTTGAGCTGATTGTAGTTAGACTTGTTGTTTGACCATCACTACCACTAGCGGCGTCACCATCATCAATTCCACTAGGCCATTCTAATTCGAAGAACAGTTCTGGTGGAGAGCTTACACTTTGTCCCTGTAGCTCTAAGTTTTGTTGAATGAGTTCGTGAACTTTTAAGATATTATTATCATCTAAGTCAAAAAATCTTGGGTCCATTCTATTCCATACAGTAAAAGAATCAGTAGTCTCTTCTAGCAGTGGACTATTAATAGGGGTATTGCCATATGTTTGATAATCATGGCAGGCCACTGTTGATAATGAGCTCTCTCGTAGAGGTTCAGGCCTTGTTTCAGATATAAAGTAAAAGTGAAAACGACTAACATCGTTATTAAACAGATCTCCAGTATCTTCATCAAATTCACCCTCTCTAAAGAGACAGGTAAATTGATTTACTGGCATTAGTGCCAGTGGTCCTCCCACATCATCTTCTATTAGCTCTGATACCATTCTTATTTGAACTGCAGTAGAGCGTGCCTCAGTTGAGGTTTCCACTATTGAGATCCTATACGTTTCATCATTATTTAATGAGTCTACATTTACTGAAAATGATGTTTGTCCTGGGGCAGGGGTAAAATTAATGAGTTCTGTGTTCCCACTTTCATCTTTGGCTTCAATGGCACATTGTTTCTCAAATGTTTCCCCTTCCTGAATACTACACCAACCTGCTACATCTTCATAAATATCTAAAGTGATCGCTTGGGTTAATTGGACATCAAAATATAGTGTTCTGGTTTCATCTGTTGCATTTTTTTGACTACAAACTGAACTACAATTGCCAATGCTCACCGCTTTATTACCTTCGCATACACATTGACCTGATTGAATAATAATAGCACCGGAAGGACGACTTTCTTCTACTAAGGAGTCAGTTTCTGAATCTTCTGTCGGATCAATATCATCAATGGCGCTTAAATTATTATCTTTTACCGCAAATATAGGTCTATTCGTCGGGATATTATCATCCAGACAACCGCTGAGGTTGAATAATAAAATTGTGAATAGGATTAACTGTATACTCTTTTGCATTTCTCTTATCTTGTCGACGTTTTTGCCTAGTTTCTTAACCATTTTAAACCTGTTTTGTCGGGCAATGAGTAAGTTTATGAAAAATCAATGAGTTAGCTTTAATTTCTGGGGTATAGGGGAATTTTATTGCCAAGAATAATTGCCCCCTAATGTTTTTAACTAATTGGACCGAAATAGCTTCCAAATAACAAAAACTTAACTATCGAATAAAGAAAGGAGAAAGTTATGACTAAAGCGGATCTTATTGCAGTAATTGAGAAGCAAGCAAATCTAGGCCCTAAACAAGCAGAGAAGGTAGTAAATATCTGTTTTGATACTATGATCCAATCTCTATATGATGATGAGAGAATTGAGATTAGAGGTTTTGGCTCATTTGCTAATAGAAACTATAAGGCCTATGAGGGAAGAAATCCTAAGACGGGTAAAGTCGTTATCGTTGAGCCAAAGAAAGTGCCATTTTTTAAAGTTGGTAAGGAACTTAAAGAGATGGTAGACGAAGGTAAAGATAAATACGTTATCCGCGAAGCATAATTTTATAATTATATGCATATAGCCGCGAGTGATTCCCACTGGCGGCTTCTTTAAATCTTGGTTTAGATTGACATTTTAACGCAATTTTAAGAGTATAGTCTCTGCCTTTAATAGGAATTTCTTTTTATTAATGGAGAGGTGCCTGAGTGGTCCAAAGGAACGGTTTGCAAAACCGTA
>JBFKKF010000482.1:0-2240 GCA_041631355.1 Bacteriovoracaceae bacterium
AAGTGACTTAGAGGTCTCATGAATTCGCTCTTCAATATTAATGAGATGTCTTTCTACCTTTGCTCTTATTTCATTTTGATTAAATGGCTTTAAAAGATAATCAATGGCACCAGCTTGGTAGGAGTTTCTAATAGTCTCTAGATCATCTGAGCCAGAAATGACCATGTAGGGAGTGTTTAAAGTGATGTCAGACTCATTGAGTAGTTTAAAGAAATGACCATCTTCAAGCATTATATCTGCAATAATGAGGTCAGGATGGGACTTTTCACTAGTATAAGCCTTTCTGAACTCATCAAAGGATTTGAAAAATGTTAATGCAAAGTTTTCATCATTAAACATTAATGTGTAAATTGGTTGTAGGTCTTCCATATCTTCGATAACCCACAGTTTCTTTGGTGATAACATTTTCTCTCTCCTCTAAAGTTCTCACTCATACCTGTATAGCATTAAAGCTCAGGTGGTATTTGCAGCCCAAGTTTAATTAAGTCATTGCTTAAAGCCAACAGCGGTAGCCCAATTATAGCGGTATAGTCTTGTGTCTCTATACTTTCCATCAAACTTATGCCTTTTAGTTCTAATTTATAAGAGCCCGCACAGTCAATGGGATTTTCAGCATTTACGTAGTTTTTTATT
Source organism: Bacteriovoracaceae bacterium (assembly GCA_041631355.1). GTDB lineage: Bacteria > Bdellovibrionota > Bacteriovoracia > Bacteriovoracales > Bacteriovoracaceae. Next base: position 634 of record JBFKKF010000482.1, read on the forward strand.
TGCTCTTTATTTAATTTTCTCATACATAGCCTAGTGACATTAGTGTGGGTAATGCATTGCTCATGAAACAGGATAGCATAGCTTGTCACTAATTCATGGGTCTTGCCGCTCAGTTTTTCTAATTGTTCCAGGGCCTTCTCTGAACTACCTGATTTTCCAAGTATTTCTCCCTCAATATGGCAGACTTGGTCAGAGCCAATAATGATGGCTTCAGGAAATTCTTTTTGTATTATTTTTGCCTTTGCCACAGAAAGTTGTAAACTAAGTTCAGTTGGGTTATTAATTTGTTGTTTTAACTCATTTTCATCTAAATTGGGTGAATGGCATTTAAAGGTAATACCTAATCTTTCAAGTAATTGCTTGCGATATGGTGAGCCACTGCCCAAAATAAGTTCCTGCATAGATGAAAGATACCTTACGGAATATAAATATGCCACTGTTTTCTTATCTAAACTTTGAACCAAAACTAGGAAAAGATGTCTTTATTGCTCCAGGAGCATCAATTATTGGGAGAGTAAATTTAGCTGATAAAGTTAATATATGGTTTAACACCGTAATTAGGGGAGACGTTAATAAAATCGAGATAGATTCTAATACGAATATTCAAGACCTTTCTATGTTGCATGTCACGGAAGAGAATCCATTGCTCATAGGGAAAAATGTGACAATTGGTCACTCAGTGATTCTTCATGCTTGTACGATTAAGGATGGATGCCTAATTGGTATGGGGGCCAAGATTTTAGACGGAGCCATTATTGGGGAAAATTCACTGGTGGCAGCAGGCTCTGTTGTTCCACCTGGTAAGGAGTTTCCTCCGGAAAGCTTTATTATTGGCTCACCTGCCAAATTAAAAAGGAAGCTATCTCAGGAAGAAATTGGGCAATATTCTAATCACTATAAGTCATACTTAGGTTATGCCGATCAGTTTAGGGATCCTAGTAAGATGAAGGAATTATTTTAGGTAAGTGTAGCTTCCAAGACAGCTTTCATAGAAATCTGTAAGTTTGACGCCGATTCGGGGCTTAATCTTTCCAACCTTAATATTTTTATCGATCTCATTTTTTACTTTTCGAGACATTTCTTTTGCGTTGTATTGCATTATTTCCAATACTTCAGCAGAGGAATTGCCATGGATGATTTCTTCTATATAAAAATCAGTAGGGTCGTCATCATCACAATATACATGAACTTCATTCAAGCGCCCAAAAAGATTGTGCATATCTCCCATTATGTCTTGATATGCCCCTGTTAAAAACATTCCTACGTAATAGTCTTCATTTGGGTCTAGTTCGTGTATTGGTAATGTAGCACTATGTCCATTAGCACTAACAAAATTATTAATCTTTCCGTCTGAGTCACATGTAATATCACACAGAGTGCATTCACTGGTTGGTCGTTTATTTAAATTACTTATCGGCACTACAGGTAAAATCTGTCCAATGGCCCAGCTATCGGGAGCAGATTGAAAGAGTGAAAAATTACATAAGTACTTTGGGGCCAATGTTGATTTTAGTTTTTTGATTTCTTCCGGAACATACTTTTCATTTTCAGTCATTTGAATGATTTGATGACAAATATTCCAATACAAAGATTCAACAATAGACCGT
>JBFKKF010000483.1:0-2234 GCA_041631355.1 Bacteriovoracaceae bacterium
CATTAAAAAAAATATGGCCAAATTATTCTTACAGTTATTGTCAAGTTTGAGCCGATCTGGAATTATTCACTCATCATAACTTTTTGGGAGAAACTATGAGTTTAGGTGGATTTAATTCGTTGCACCATGGCGGTGTTGAGGTTGTTTGTGGGCCAATGTTTTCAGGAAAAACTGAAGAGTTAATTAGAAGAGTTAAAAGGGCCCAAATAGCGAAGCAAAGGGTTCAAATCTTCAAACCGGCCATCGATGTTCGCTACGATGTGAAAAAAGTCGTCTCCCACTCAGATATTAAAATAGAAAGTGAGCCGGTAGAAAAAGCCGTTGATATACTACTTAGAATTAAAGATACCACTAGAGTAATTGCGATTGATGAGATTCAATTTTTCGATATGGATATTGTAAAAGTAGTAACAAAATTAGCAAATAGAGGTTTTAGGGTTATTTGCGCGGGGCTAGACTTGGATTATAAAGCAGAGCCTTTTGGACCAATGCCTGAGTTATTAGCGAGAGCGGACTCAGTTCAAAAAATTCAGGCGATTTGTACTGTTTGCGGTGCACCTGCAACTCGAAGTCAAAGACTTTCTGACTGCCAAGATACAGTTTTACTAGGGGAGAAAGATGCTTATGATGCAAGATGTAGGGCCCATTATTTCTACGAGCCAGATGATGAGCAAGTTCGACTGCCAATAAGAGAAGAAGTGAATAATATTGTTGGTATTGAAAAAGAACCCCAAGAGATCAACTTAAATTAGTTTTTAGACAATTTTTATCTTTCAAAGTATTCTGTTGGTAACAAAGGATTACAAATGGAACACTTCACACCTGACGCATTACTTTCTGAAGAAGATATTGCACTGAGAATTGAGGACTTGGCCAGGGCCATTAATGAGGACTACGCTGGAGAAGAGCTTGTTGTAATTTGTGTATTAAAAGGCGCATTTATGTTTTGCTCGGACTTAATTAAAAAGATTGAATTACCAGTAAAGTTAGAGTTTATGCAATTGTCATCTTATGGTGAAGGGACAGTTAGTTCAGGTAACGTTAAATTAGAAATGGATGTTACAGAAAGTTTAAATAATAAAAATGTATTAGTGGTTGAAGATATAGTAGATACTGGTTTAACAATTAAAACTTTGATGCAGATGTTATCTATTAGATCTCCAAAGTCACTTAAATTGGCTTCGCTATTATTTAAGCCTTCACGAAATAAACATCCTGTGAATATTGATTACCTAGGATTTGAGATTGAAGATAAGTTTGTTATTGGTTATGGGCTAGACTATGCTGGCCGTTATCGAGAACTTCCCTATATTGGTGTCTTAAATGCAGGTAATTAGCGAAGGCTCCGTTAGAGTTGATTTAGTTGGGGGGACACTTGACCTTGAACCGATTAATTTAATACTGCCAGATGTGGTAACCTTAAATGTGGCCACCTCTTTGAAAGCTAGAGTTCAGTTGGAGCAAATAGCAGGGCCAAAGCTAGAAATCCATTCTAAAGATTACAATAAAAAGTACTCTTATACCTTAGAAGAAATGACTCCTGATAAACTTTACTATTCCAATTACTTTAAGGAGATGAGTTTTGTTTTACAGATTATTTCTGAATTTAATTTAAGTAGTGGACTTCGTATTGAGCTGTCCTCAGGGGCCCCGGCAGGATCAGGTCTGGGAGGATCTTCTGCTATGGGAATGACTCTTTATAAAGCTCTTTCGAAGCTTACTAATACTGAGATAGATATTAAAAAAGCCGTGTTGACCGTTAAGGGCATCGAAGGAAGAATTTTTAAACCAAGGTGTTCCAGGCTATCAGGATTATTTTCCCGCTATGCTTGGAGGGATACTGTGTCTAAAGGGAGCCCCCGGTGATATTGTTTGGGAGCAACTTTACACTGATGAACTAAGAACTTTCTTAGAAGAGCATATAACTTTAATTTACTCCGGAATTTCCAGAGATTCGGGAATAAATAACTGGGATGTCTACAAAGGTTTTTTTGATCACAATGAGCAAGTGAGAGCAGGACTTGGTGAGATTGCTCGGATTAGTTATAAATCTTATCAGGCAATTAAAAATAAAGATTACGCAGAACTTCTCAAGTTAATTGCTCAAGAAGGAGAGAGTAGGAAGCTACTATCTCCAGGGATTGTTCCAGACGAGATAAATCAATTTATCCAAGAAGCCTCAGGACTAATTGACGGTTTTAAAATGTGTGGTGCCGGCGGTGGAGGTTGCTTCA
>JBFKKF010000484.1:0-2226 GCA_041631355.1 Bacteriovoracaceae bacterium
AATATATAAATAATCAATTAACCGATTCAGAAAAATCTAGTGCAATCTTATTGTCAGCGATTACTAAGTCTGATCTTATCTCGTTAATTAAAGAAGATAATAAAGATTCTGAAGAGTTTAGTACGGTTACAGTGGTAGGATATAAAGTTTCTAACGGTAGCGCCTCAGTTCAGGTTGGAATTAATATGAATGTAGATAAACTTACGGATGGCCATGCAAAGTGGTTAGCTAATAATATCCAGTACTTCTTATATTATAAACTACCATTGATAAATAATTTTATTAACCGCCCAGGAATAAAACTTATAAAGTTTTAAGATATTCAATAAGCTCTAGCTTCTGTTGATGTGAGAATTTTTCATTTCCATATTCGTCTAATAACATTTTTGTATGGCCCCTATTACTAAGTCCTTTTATATGGGTATCAAATAAGTACTCAGGATCATTTCTATAGGGTGCACGGATTAAGTCTGGACTAGGATATCCATTTTTAATTTGATCAAAATCATTTGTTTTAGACTCTGCCGGGACCGCAATATACTTAGGCGGTCTTAAATAATCAGGTGTCAGAACATCGTATAGTGTTGGTACCGAGTTATTATGAAAGTATGGCCATCTAGACCAAATCCCAACTAACGGAGGGGGAATATAGCCCTTTTGTGGCCTAACTACTGTTTTAATGGACTTGGATATTTTTAAGCGGTTTAAGTCATTTGCAAAATAATTCATTCCCTTTGAGCGGTATGAATCAGTATTTACATCTATAGTCTTGGACTTTATATGGTACCAAACCTTAGTGGTGGCCAGTTTCTTCTCATAGCTTAAACTTGACGCATTTGTTGATGACCAAGCTTTGTCATATTGACCATGACAACCCTTGCAGTTTTTTAAAAATAATTGTTCTCCCGACTTGGCCATATTAATATTTATTTGTCCTGGAAAAAAATCGTTATATCGTGGAGCTTGGGTACTAAAAACAAATGCAGTTAACTCTTTAATCGTTTTCTTATTTGTTAGTAGCCATTTTTCAAGTTCTTTTAGATCAACACCTCTGCCTATCTCATTCCATAAAAAATTTGTATGTACTGGGTTTCCAGAAATAATTGATCCATCTGAGAGCCATCTGGTTTTAAATTTCAAGTTCCACCATACTGCCGGCTTAGAGTCTGCGGGCTCATTACGAAGCTTGTGTTTTATATATCTTTTGTTAGGGCCCCTTCTGTAAGGGATTTTACTTGCATATTCATTTGGTGATCTCAAAGCCAATGAAAGTCCAACTTGGGCCAATGAAGTATCTAGACCTAATGCCAGCGGCTTTTTTAAGCCGATATATTTCATTGCATTTTTACCTTCTCTAAAGAGTATTTCGTCATGCTTACTAGGGGCAACTAACAGTTTAAATAGGGCGGTCGGAGTTCTAGTTAAGATTTCTTTTCCCATGATAAATGTTTCATTTGCCCTAGGAAAACGATTTGTAAGACCTAAAATCTTTACTCCAAATAAATCAGAGCTGTGGCAGGCAGCACAGCTAAAGGTCATAGAGTTATGTCCATTGTTTTCAAATAGAGTTGCTCCCATTGGGTAGCGCTCTAGGTCTCCCATTAATGGAATTGTATTGGGTCCTTGTTGGGCGACAGTCTTAGGATAGTCGTGAAGGCCCATCCATTTAAATATTTGCTGGAATGAACGAAAGCGTGTTAATTTTTTAGCAATTTTAAAAATAAATTTTCGTAATGGAGAGTTGGTATCTTCTGTGAAAAACTTCTCCATTGTTTCTTGAGGAAGCTTTAGCTTTGTTATATCCACAGGGTAGCTTAGTACATGCTTTGCACCCTGGTAGATAATATTTGAGAAGTCACTTTCATCTAGCTGATAAATATTTTCTCTATTGCCATCGGCAAAACAGACTTTGTGACCGTAGAAGATTTCACATTTAATATTCCCGGGTAGTCTTGCATCAGCTGACCAATCTTGGGCAAGAAGTATAGCGGAAGTACACATGGCGCAAAGCGCCACAAGTATTTTTGTAAACATTTTTTCTCTCTAATCTTGTGTATTTCACTTTGTTTTTATCGCTAATAACGCAAAGTGAACAGATTTTTTTAATATGGCAACTAGTTGGAAATTCTAGATATTTAAATTCTTCAAATATTGCCGATTTATTTTAACCCAAAGGCAATGTATAAATGTAGCTAGCTGACCTTCTAGCTTTCTTGGTCAGCTTCC
>JBFKKF010000485.1:0-2211 GCA_041631355.1 Bacteriovoracaceae bacterium
AGACCAATATTAAGTAATTGCCTTGTGTATGCTTATGATGGAAAGATTGAACTAGTTGCAACTGACTTAGAAGTTACAGCTAAAGTTATTTTAAGAGCGGATGTAACAGACGAAGGTAAGTTTTGCATTAACACTAAAAATCTTGCAGATATTTTGAGAGAATTACCAGACTCAGTAATTAACCTAGAAGTAAAAACAAGTGAAAATCTATTAAATTTATCTTGTAAAAATATTAACTATTCACTTTTAATTACTGATTCATCAGAATATCCACACACAAACTTTGAAAATTCTTTAAAACCAATAAATATAAAATCAACAGAAGTATTAAATATAATTCAAAAAACATCTCATGCGATATCTGCAGATGAAACAAGAATAAACTTGAATGGTATTTATTTACAAGAACTAGATGGTAAATTAAGATCAGTGGCAATAGATGGTCACAGACTTGCTTTACTCGATTTAAATAATTTCAACTCAGAAAATGATGCTCTAAAAGATGGAGTTATTATTCCTAAAAAAGGTATCTCGGAATTAAAAAAATTAGCAGATAGCTACATAGATACAGAATTGCAATTAAATCTAGATGAATCTTTTATTTATGCTTCAGCCAATGAAGAATACTATTTGTCTATTCGATTAATTGCTAGAGAGTATCCTAAGTATCAAACTGTAATTCCATCAAAAACTTCTTTTGCTGTTACGCTGGAACGAGGATCACTCTTAAACGCCGTTAAAAGAATTAAGCTATTATCTAATGAAAAAACAAATGGAATTAAAATCACAATTGATACAGATAAGCTAATCTTATCAGCAGATCATCCAGCACTGGGACATGCTGATGAAATTATCAATGTGGATTATAAAGGTTCGCCACTTGAAATTGGTTTTAATGCGAAATATATGACCGATCTATTAAATGTTTTAGAAGTTAATGATATTACTTTTGAATTTAACAATGAACTGAGTCCTGTAATTGTTCGATCCGATGAAGAAGAAAGCTTCTTAGGCATAATTATGCCACTTAAAATTTAATGAATCAGTTGTATCTTAATAAGCTTCAGTTAATTAATTTTAGAAATGTAGATAAATCAATTGTAGAATTTTCTAGTAAAATAAATTGTATTTTCGGTGACAATGGCAATGGTAAAACCAATTTATTAGAGGCAATATATTATACCATCAACCATAAATCTTTTCGTAAAAATACGAGTTATCAACAAATAATTAGCGTAGAAAGTGAACAACCAGAGATTATAATTTCAACAGTACTCAAGGATGATAATGAGGAGTTATTATCATATAATGGCAAAATAACATCTGAAAAATCCTACTGGTATTTGAATAATAAACCTACAAACAGAAAAGTTGAGCTTAAAACGATCTTCATTAATCCATTTGATTCATATGGATTCCATACAAGCTCTTCTGCTAGAAGAAACTGGGTTGATACTCATTTGGGGTATGTATCGACGGAATACAAAAAAACACTAAATAATTATAATACGGCACTGAGATTTAGAAATAATTTACTCAGTAAAAAACCAAATGATTATTTAGACCAGATAGCAGTTATAACAAAACAAATGGCCGACTATGCTGTGTTTATTAATTCTAAAAGAACTGAGTTTTTAACAGAATTAAAAGAATATTGTGCATTAACATTTAAAATAATTTTCCATGAGAAACATGACTTGGTATTAGAGTTAGATTCTGTATTTAATAATTGGGACTCAGCACAAATCATCAAATATTACCAAGAAAATTTAGAAAAAGATCTAATATTGGGACATACTAGAAAAGGTGTGCACCGCGACGACTACATTTTCAATTTTGATGGGTATAATTCATTTGAATATTGTTCTTTAGGTCAACAAAAAATGAGCTTTCTCAGCCTCTTATTTGCCTATATAGAGCTTTTTCGGTATAAATTTAACTCCTACCCCATAGTACTAATTGATGACGTTTCTGGGGAACTAGATCAACGTCGTTGGAAAAACTTGATAAATTATTTGGAAGCAAAACAATTTCAGGTTTTTATTACAACGGCAAATGAAAATTTTAAGAAGGAACTTGAAAAAATAGATGGAGCTAAAAAAATTTTTGTTTCTGACGGAAATCTTCAGTAGTTTCATTTAAACATATTTAGGGAGTTATATTTATGGATCAAACTGATTCAATCACAAAAGTTAATTCGGATTACACAGC
>JBFKKF010000486.1:0-2204 GCA_041631355.1 Bacteriovoracaceae bacterium
ATGATCGCCGCGGCGCGGAACAGAGTGATAGCGGGGAGAGGACCCCACATCGGGGCGAGCGCGTAAAACTTGAGAAGATAAATGACGGTGAGAAAGGCGAAGGTCCCGCAGAGATACTTGTAGCGCGCTCTCTGCTTCTTGAAGTAAATGAAAAGAAAGAGAAAATTACAAATGCTTATCTGAATGTGTGGCAGGGCAAGTGGCGTCCATACAGAGAAGAAGTCTCAACAGCTTTTCTTCCCTAATAAATATGCCCAGGCCTAATCGCTAGTCTCCTGGGCACAGATTAATGATAATTACTTCTTTTTAACGGGCGCTTTTTTAGGCTTAGTAGCAACCTTTTTAGATGCTTTTTTAGTTGGCTTCTTAGCTACTTTTTTTGTTGCTTTCTTTGCAACTTTTTTAGTCGCTTTCTTGGCCGTTTTCTTAGCAGCTTTCTTCTTAGTCTTCTTAGCCGTTTTCTTTGTTGTTTTGGCTGCTGGAACTAATTTTTCTAGCTTAGTTTGAAGTCTGTTTAGTTCTTTCTTTTGTCCGTCAACAAACTTCTTTGCCTTTTTTATTTCGTCGTTAATAACTTTTTCGATTTTTCTTTCTAGTTGGTTGGCTTCTTTCTTGATTTTGTTTCTTACCTTAGCTACATCTTTGTCCACTAAGTTTGTTAAATCTTTTTGAGCACTATTAACTAGTTGTTTAACACTTTTTTGTAATTGATCTACATCTCTGTTTTTTACAAATACATTTACGTCTTTTTGTAATTTTTTCCAAGAGTCTAGAATTTGTTTTTTGTTCATGGGGATCTCCTTTTTACCTTTCCTAATTAGTTTATATAAAATTCTTGTGACTTACTCAATGGAATTCTGTGTCCAAAGCCAAAACTTTTTGAACTCACCTTAATAATAGGGCAGAACTGAAAGCGTTTGTATTCATTTCTACTGTAGAGCTTGAACGTTCGATCTATATCTTCGGTAGAAAAGCCAAGTTTCTCAAGGTCTTTTTTTGAATACCTATAATTAAGCAGACCTTCCAAGATTGCATCTAGAATTTCATATGGAGGCAGACTATCCTTGTCCAGTTGTCCCTCTCTCAACTCGGCCGTTGGTTCACGAGTGAGAATTCCTGATGGGATTAATTCCTTATAATGTTCATTGATAAATTCAGCAAGGCGATAGACTTCTGATTTGAAAAGGTCACCTAGCAGGCTAATAGCACCAACACTATCTCCGTACTGAGTCGAGTATCCCACTGCAAGTTCAGATTTATTGGAGGTATTGACCACCATAGAGTTTGTTTGATTACTTCTAGTATAGAGGAGTACACCTCTTAGTCGTGACTGAACATTTTCGTCAGTTAACCCTTCGAAAGGATCGTTATAGGTTTGGCCAAATAAGTTTTTAGTTGCGGAGTGTAGAAACTTTATGGGCAAAGACTTTAGTGGAACTCCCAATTTCTGACATAATTGCAAAGATAATTCGTGACTTAATGGACTCGAATGTATGCTTGGCATATAGATCGCTTCTAGTGACTGGCCAGGCTTAAGTGAGAGCCGAATTAGAGTTAACACTAAAGCTGAGTCCATCCCACCCGAAAGTGCTATTGTAAATTTACTGAATCCATTTTTTTGGGCATAATCTTGAAATCCAAAACATAAAGCCTGAATAATCTCTTCACATTGTTGATTGGATAACTTTTCTAGGACAGCAGGCTTTGTCTTGGTATTAAGCTTAGAATCAAAAAGGTTTTCCCATGATAGGTCTTTATTTCCGGGAGCCGTAGGAGTGTATTCAGACTTAGTAGGTATTATTAGACTTTGTTTGTCTTGAGTGAATTTCTTCGCTGCCAAGATTTCTTCATCACCGTTAATAACAAAACTTTGTCCATCAAATAATATCTCGTCCTCAGCTCCAACTTTATTAACATAGATAAAAGGAGCCTTAAGTAAATTTGATATATACTTAGCTCTTGTAAGTCTTTTTTGATGCTTACCGAGCATATAAGGACTTGCTGAAAGATTTACTACAAGGTCAAGTTCTTGCTTTTGGGCGAGGTTGTATAGTTCTTGAACTGGGTCTCGATCATGAAAAGCAGATGCCCACATATCTTCGCAGATCAAAACTCCGATATTTTTCCCCCCAAGGGAAAGGATTGTTCCCTGCTGTCCTTTTGTAAAATATTTTTTCTCATCAAAGATATCATAATTAGGAAGC
>JBFKKF010000487.1:0-2203 GCA_041631355.1 Bacteriovoracaceae bacterium
AATCGGCTAAAGTCCTGACTTTATCAAACTTGCTGGAAAATTTTGATATCCCAATCAAAATGAGCCTCGAGTCCCAATCACCTACTTTGGGACAGTTTCCACTGGGACAGATTTGTTCAATAACTCCACCAATCACGTAGGCATCATAGAAGTTTCTTGTGTAGTTTTCTTTATAAAACTCCTTGCCTCCGAAAACAATTATTTGTTGCGGTCCACCTAATTGATCTAGCACTCTAGGCACAATCCCCATGGTAAAAGGAGGGGTAGAAATTATACCTTGATACTCCTCCCACACATCAGTTTGATCACAGTAAGGACCCACTGCATACCTTTGCCCTGAAACTATGTCGAGGCCGTACTCATAAGGACTACCTTCTAGTGTAGTAATGACAAAATTCACTTTCTCATGCTTAACACTTAGCTCCGGCTTTATATCGTAAAAAAAGTGAGGAGCAATTTCACCACTTGGGGTATGAAGTCGATATTTTTCAGAACCACTAAACCAAACAGGTTTAACGTTTGAGATTAAGTTCTCTACAAATTCAGTTTCAGCGCCAAATAATTTTTCTTGAATGGAATTATCTTTTTTGGAACTACTGCAGGATAAAACAAGTACAGATAGCGTGCAAAAAGTAATAATTCTTTTTATATTCAATTTCATTTTTTATTGACTATCCTTTATCTTTAATTCAATATATCAGCCTACTTACCATTTAAACGCTCGGGTGGTGGAATCGGTAGACACAAGGGATTTAAAATCCCTCGGCCTTTTTGGCTGTGCGAGTTCAAGTCTCGCCTCGAGCACCACTTATTTCTCTAATATTTTCGCCTAAAAATCTCCAACAGACAATTATAAACCCCTAAAAATCAATAACTTTACTGATTGCATTAACTAAAAGATAATATTGTTTGATGGCCGCCTTTACCAGATGGTGGTAATTTAAATTGTTTAATATCTAAGAGGAAATACAGGCTTTATATGGAGAAGATAACAGCAATTATTCCCTGTTTTAACGAAGAGCACAATATCAAGGAAGCTATTGAGTCCTGCTTATTTGCAGATGAAATTATTGTGGTTGATTCCTTCAGTGAAGACAAAACTGTCGATATTGTAAAAACTTTTCCCCAGGTTAAGTTACTTGAACATGAATACATTAACTCTGCAGCGCAGAAAAACTGGGTTATCCCTCAAAGTTCTCATGATTGGGTCTTCTTGCTAGATGCTGACGAGACAACCAATGAAGAGCTAATCCGTGAAATAAAAGAAACCGTCAACTCCAAGCCTGAAGAGGTGGCATTTTGGATCGGTAGGGAAAACTACTTCATGGATCGAAAACTAAATCACGTGTGGAGAGGCGATGCTGTCATTAGACTATTTAGAAAAAGTAAATGTCGCTATGAAGATAAACATGTTCACGCTGAAATACTCGCCGATGGCCCAATAGGAAGACTCAAAGCTAAATTGTCCCATGATACTTATAAAGGAAAAGGTTTAGAAGCCCACCTTCTTAAAGGTCAAAGGTATACAACTTGGGCCGCCCTAGATCGAGTTAATAAAATAAAAAAAATTACTCTTTATCATCTCTTAGTAAAACCATTTTTTGGTTTTCTTAAAAGATATGTCTTGCAATTGGGTATTCTCGATGGAAAACCTGGTTTTATCATCTCTTGCATGGGGGCATGGAATATTTTCATTCGAAATGTTAAAGTAATGAGAATGCACCAAGGTGAAACTTTCGATACAAAATTAAAAAAATAATGAGTAAGCTTCTATTTATAAATTCAAACAAAGTCTGGGGTGGTGGTGAAAAATGGCATTTGAACGCGGCTCTCTATATGCAAGAACAAGGACATGAAGTTTCTCTAGTCGTGTATCCAAATGGTGATCTAAAACACAAGGCAGAGAAAAGTAGTATTACGACTTACGAAGTAAAAATCAATAATTTATCGCTATTTAACCCATTCAAAGCACTTACTGTTTACAAGCTACTTTCGACTCTTAAACCCGAGGTTATTTTTTTAAACCTCCCAAGTGATGTGAAGCTCTTTGCCCCACTGGCAAGATTAGCAGGAATAAAACATATCATTTATAGAAGAGGAATGCCTCACCCCATAAAAAGAAATTTGATTAATCGCTTTGTTTATCAGTTTGTCACCGGATTTATTGCGAACTCACAGGAAATAAAAAAATCAATCATAAAAA
>JBFKKF010000488.1:0-2200 GCA_041631355.1 Bacteriovoracaceae bacterium
ATAGGTACTTTGAAAGTGTAAGACATGAGTGTAAAATAAACGGGTATAAAATAAATATTTCATCAAAGAGGGCCGAAATGGAGCTTGTGAATTATATGGCCAAACAATTTCCGAAGTTCATTCAAAATAAAGGGTTAGAGGTATACATGTGAGTAAAAGAATCTTAGTGTTGGTCCATAAAGATTTGGTCCCCCAAGAGGATTTAAAAACTGAGCCTAATCGTTTTTCTACTCCTTGGATTACCGAGTACGATGTCATAAGGTCTCTCAGGGCCCTCAAACATGAGATTAAGGTTTTTGGGATAATTGATGAAGTTGATGAACTTTTAAATATCTTACAAGATTTTAAACCCCATATCGTCTTTAACCTATTAGAAGAAATTAATCATGATACAAAGAGTGATTATAAAATCGGTGCGCTTTTAGATTTACTCAAAATAAAATACACTGGTTGTAATGCCAAAGGCTTACTGCTAAGTAGAGACAAAGCCCTAAGTAAGAAAATCTTAAAACATCACAAAATTGGTACCCCTAACTTTTTTACCCTACCAAAAAACAAAAAGAGAAAAATCCCCAAGTCGATAAAATATCCTGTTATAGCAAAATGCCTTTACGAAGAGGCTAGTTATGGCCTCGCCCGGTCGAGTATTTGTCACTCCCTTGAAAAACTGCAGGAGAGAGTTGAGTACATTCACACAAAATTAGAACAAGACGCCATTATAGAAGAGTTTATAGAAGGCAGAGAGTTTTATGTTGGTGTCATGGGAAATAAAAAATTAACAACTCTCCCTATATGGGAGTTAGTGTTCGAAAATGTTGAGAACCCTGAAAAAGAAATCTACTCTAGTAGGGCCAAATGGAATGAAAAGTATAGGGACAAAAAAGGAATTCAATGCCAACCAGCTAAACTTAAAAAGAACTTAGAAGAAAAAATAATTAAGACATGTAAAAAAGCCTATCAAGTCTTAGAGCTATCTGGGTACGCACGAATAGATCTAAGAGTTAACGCTGACAATAAGATTTATATCCTCGAGGCAAATCCCAATCCCAATATCGCCTCAGATGATGAATTTGCTAACAGTGCTGCTTATGCTCAAATAAGTTATAACAAACTAATCGAAACTATTTTGAATACTTAGGTCTACCAAGGAATTTCTTTGCAATCTCTTAGAAACTTTCCGGTAGGTGGACTATCACAAGTTGCAAGCCAAACCGCAGTGGTGACTCCCTCGGAAACTTCCCTGTGGGCACTACTTCCTCCCATATCTGTTTTAACCCATCCTGGACAAACTGAATTAACTGACACTTTAGTTCCTTCGAGTTCTGCTGCCAGAATACAAGTCAGAGAGTTTAATGCGGTTTTACTCATACGGTAGCCAGGCCATCCCGGCCCCATCTCTGTAAGAGCTCCCATCCCTGAGGAGATATTTATAATTCTTCCCTCTCCTTTTTCAATCATCATAGGAGCGAGAGATTGTACTAATTTTAATGGCCCCATGGTATTCGTCTCAATAGTTTTTAAAATGATTACCGGGTCAACCTTAAAAATACTGGCATCCTTCGATTCTGTTGGCCCGTCAGACTCTAGGAAGACTCCGGCATTATTAATTAGAACGTCTATTGTTTCTTTAGAAGCCTTCAATTTTTCATGTAGACTTCTTATGTCGGACGTTTTGGTTACATCTAATTTAACAAATTCAACGTTGAGATTTTCTTTTCTTAATAAATCACAAGCTTTTTGTCCTTTTTCTTCATTTCGACAACCCATATAAACCTTAAAACCCTTAAGCGCTAATTGTTTTGAAGTCTCAAGTCCTAGACCTCTATTTGCCCCAGTTACTAAAGCAACTTTCATAATGTCCCCATTTTTTATTTATTTAGCTTTGCTACATTAGTCTATTTGCGTAAAATAAGTTTTACTTCGTTAAAATCCTCTCATAGGTATAGTATGAACGCACTAAAAATTATAAAAAAATCAGGTAGTCTCGAAAACTTTAATATTAACAAACTAATTAAATCACTTATTCGAGCCGGTATATCAACAAATAAAGCGACAGAGATTGCGAAAAAACTTGAGAAGAAATGTACCGAAGGTTTATCGACTAAACAACTCTACCGTCAGGCCTTAAAATTAATCAGAAAGGAAAATAAAACTCTGGCGACAAATTACTCAATGACGAGGGCCATTAGTGATCTAGGTC
>JBFKKF010000489.1:0-2196 GCA_041631355.1 Bacteriovoracaceae bacterium
GAGTAATTAACACTGCTTTTATCTTGGCCTTATCACCTTTAAAGTTGTTATATGTCTTTTTGAAAGTTTGAATATCAAGCCTGAAATTGTTTTCAGCTTCTTGATGAACTCTTAGAAAACTGCAATTAAATCTCTTCAAAAAGTCATGCTCAAAACCGGTGTAGTATGGTGTAGGAATCATAATATACTCACCTTCATCAAACATTGCAAAACTTAGGGATTCACAAATGGCCGAGACACCTGTTTGGATAACAATATTTTCCGGGATAACTTTTTTTAATCCTAAGTGCTTTTCGAAAAAATGAGCAATGTTTTGTCTGAAACTTGAAGATCCGCCAAGACCACTATAGTGAATATGAGAAGAATCGATTTGATCACCCTTATTAATAAATGGAAGAAGTAGATCA
The DNA here is from genome assembly GCA_041631355.1 of Bacteriovoracaceae bacterium. Classification (GTDB taxonomy): domain Bacteria; phylum Bdellovibrionota; class Bacteriovoracia; order Bacteriovoracales; family Bacteriovoracaceae. The sequence continues at coordinate 408 of JBFKKF010000489.1, forward strand.
TCCATCATATGATTTTCTGCAATACCAAAATTGAGATATCCCTCTGGGTTTTTAAGTGAATAAGGGTTTTGTCCGCAAAGGATTGCACCAGCAACAATTGCACTTGGGCTTTCTTGTAGTTTTTTTGCTCGTTTAGAGATGGTCATTTTTGAACTCTATGTTCACTTAATTTTGTCATGACCTGATAAAGTTCCATCCCTTGGTGCACAGAGCTGGAAGGGCAACGATTGATGACAATGCCATCTTGCTCGGCCACAACAACAGAACGTGATGAAACAATAGGGTCATTTGGGTCAATATTTTTTAAGTTGTAAAAGCTTGCTAGGGTGTCTCCTTTAATAAATCTTTCCCCTGGAGTGAAATGATAATCTACTAACCCCCCCTTAGGAGAATAAATAGTTTTGTAATTTTCTAACATACATGAGTGGCAATCAATTTGGTCAGGAGATCCCTCAATAACACCCTTGTATCTTAAATAGTTGAGGATACTTTCCACGTCTTTCGATGCACTTTGCATGCAAAAGGTTTCTTCACTCCCAAATTCAAGAGTAAAGGATTCAATATCAAGTGAAATGTCCTTACCATGCTTGAGTAGAGCATCTTTTAGATGGATCCATGGGATAAAACAGGCTTCATCCATTGCACCATCAAACTCATTAGGTATTACTAGAATATGTCTAAACTTTAAAAAATAAGAAACATTCTGTTCATACTCAGCTGAATATAAATACCGGGTTGCAACAGGGCCAGTATGTAAGTCCAAAACACCATCGGATTTTGCAGCAAGCTTCTGTAAGAGGAGATTCAATTTATTATTTTCTGATAGTTTTTTTTGGTGGATTAATTTTTCAATATAGCTATCAAAAATCTCAGCTAAAGCATTTTTGAAATTAACCCTAATTTCGGTCCAGATATTATCCTTATTATCTTTAGCAAATTGATCAATATCAAATCCTGAAGCTTTAATAATATCAACGTAATTTCTATTCCAATTATGTCCTGTGACCGGATTATAGCGTCCGTAAGTATAAGTGCCATGTTTGTTATTTGTGGCATAAGGGTTTGCCAACGGGATAAAGGTGATACTGCCGTTTATCTTCTGGGAGTTGAGGAGATCCATGAGTTGTAATATAACAGCATTTCCTTGCAGCTCGGCTCCATGGACAGATGCTTGAATGTGGATATGGGGACCAATCCCACCTTGGAGCGTATAAGTTTTAAGGGTTAGTACTTCCCCTGTTGCAAGCTCTTTAATATCGTAATCTTGAATATCCCATTTCATTAAATCATCCAGTCGTAAGAAGTTTTAGGAGGTCTCGGTATCATGAGGTCATTATTATAGAGGATGACTTCTCCGGCCAGCATATGACACAGAAAGTATGGCATGGATTCAGTGAAGCCATAAGCACCGGATTTATGAAAAACCAACCAGTCTCCAATTTCAATATTTGATGGAAGATCAAAGTCTCCCAGGTGATCAAGTGCTGTACAAAGGGGACCGTGAACTTGGAAATTCGTGGTCTTGGCGTGATCGTTATTAAACGCCGTTGCTGGAAAAGCTTGGTTAACTAGGGCAACTCTGGCCATATGATTTATTCCACTCTCACAAACAAGTATATCTTTATTTCTTGCTTTTTTTCTATCGATGACTTTAGTGAAGTAATACCCACATTCGGCAACGGTATATCTACCAAGCTCCATCCAGATCTTATCAAGTTTATATTTCTCTTTTAAATTAACGAGTAGACTTTGTACTAACTTAAAGTCGATTAGATCCCCAGTGAAATTA
>JBFKKF010000490.1:0-2186 GCA_041631355.1 Bacteriovoracaceae bacterium
ACTAAGCATATTACCTTAGAAGAGATTTATAAGTTTGACCTAACAGAGCAATCACTTGAAAGAAGGAATAATATTCAGAGGCAAGAAGTCTTTACAATAAAATATGACTCTCATAAAAAATCCATCCATTTAAAGCTTGCAGAGTTTATTAAAGTGCTTGAGCTTAAACAGTTTGGAGATGATCTTTTTTATATTCATGTACTTTTAAAGTTAATTCTTAATACTCACTCTACCGCTATTATGGGAGGGCTAGGAAGGTTTGATGGCAATATGATGACCTTTGTGAAGCCAAGTAATCTAAAGTTGATTGATAGAAGTCTTCGTTATGTTGAGACGTTACTTAGTCGAAATGAAATTGAGTATGATGAAAATGAATTGATTGATATGATTTTTACTGAAATAGAGCAGGCTTCCCATGAAAAGAAGCCTGTGGTTTATACTTTATTTGATAAAAAACTTAAAGACTCTTCAGTTTAGCTTTCTTTGGAGTTATCATCGTCAGCGTCTTTGTCTGACTTAGACTCATTAAGCCCTTTTTTGAAGTTGGTTATGGCATGACCCATAGAGCGTCCAAGCTGTGGAAGCTTTCTCCCGCCAAATAGCAACACAACGACAAATGCTATAATCAGTAATTCTGTAGTTCCAAATCCCATATCTCTCTCCAGTTAGTATATTCTATTTAACTCCATTGAGTATTTTCCGGGAGCATAATTCATGAAACGATGCTCTTTTAATTTTTTAAACTTCGCAGCAGTCGAACTATAAGAGGCATAAGGATAAATTGTAATTCCTCCTCTCGGAGTAAATTCTCCCACGACTTCTATAAATTTTGGTTTCATTATCTTAGATAAGTCATTACAAATTTTCTGTACACAATCCTCGTGAAAATCTCCATGATTTCTGAAACTAAAAAGATAAATCTTTAGTGACTTACTTTCTACCATTTTTTTATCTGCAATATAGTTAATATAAATTCGGGCAAAATCCGGCTGGCCTGTCTTTGGACATAACGAGGTAAATTCGGTGCAAATAAATGTTGTCCAAGCTTCAGCTTGAGGGTTCTTATTAGGAAATGTTTCTAGAACTTCAGGAGCATAGCTTTCGGGATAGTTAGTATTTGTATTCCCAAGTAGGGTCACCCCTTTAAGTTCAGAACTAGATCTTTGCTTGCTTTGTCCTTTTTTAGACATAAGAATTCCTTTTAAATAACAGTGCCCAATATAAGTTTTTAAGCGGGAAAACTCAATAATTACCTGTAACTTTATAATTTTAATACAAACCACGAGGGAGTGCAACGCTATGCATACATTAAGCATAGTGGCCAAGCAGTTAGCAAGGGCTTAAGATATTGATTATTTTGATAATTAACAGGACTATTTAATATGTTACATACAACAGAAGATTCAAAACTAGACCCAAGGGCCAAGAAAACAATTCTTTTATTATTTTTAACCTTATTCTTGGACCTAGTTGGCTTTTCTATTATTTTTCCCATGTTTCCAGCTTTAGCGAAGTACTATCTTGAAATTGATGCAGACAATTATTTTTTAAAGGCAATCTTTGAGTATATCAATTTATTTACTGCGACCAATGATGTCCAGATGAATAAAGTCGTTCTGTTTGGAGGAGCGTTGGGGGCCCTCTATTCTGTCTTGCAGTTTATTGCAGCTCCATTATGGGGTAGTCTATCAGATCGTATAGGAAGACGCCCAGTGTTGCTAATTTCTATTTTTGGCCTGTTTATAAGCTATATCATTTGGATATTTGCTGGAAATTTCACTTTGTTAATTCTTGCTAGATTTATTGGCGGTATAATGGGAGGAAATATTTCTACTGCTACTGCTGCTATTGCTGATGTGACGACTTCTAAAACAAGGGCCAAAGGGATGGCCTTCGTAGGCATAGCTTTTGCTCTTGGTTTTATTTTCGGCCCGGCCCTAGGTGGGGCATTATCCATGGTCAATCCTCTGGATATTTCACCAGAGCTAGCTCGCTATGGAGTTAATCCATTCTCTCTCCCGGCCATGCTAGCAGCGATTCTAAGTCTTATAAATTTTATTTATATAGTGCTACGATTTAAAGAAACCTTAAATAAACAAACATTGGTGCACAATGAATAAGAAGATTGTCATTATTGGTGCAGGATTAACCGGAATTTCAATATCAAAAAGCTTGCTAAAAAATAG
>JBFKKF010000491.1:0-2185 GCA_041631355.1 Bacteriovoracaceae bacterium
GACAAATTTGTGAATTTTTTTGTGGAAAATGGCCATCAACACTTGCCATCTTCGTCTCTTGTTCCACAAAATGATCCAACCCTACTCTTTACCAACGCGGGAATGGTTCAATTCAAAGACGCCTTCACTGGTAAGGCCAATCCAAAAAACAAAAGAGCTGTCACTATTCAAAAATGTGTTCGGGCCGGGGGAAAGCATAACGATCTAGAAAATGTAGGTTTCACCGCTCGACACCATACCTTTTTTGAGATGCTTGGAAATTTCTCATTTGGAGATTATTTTAAAAAAGAAGCTATCTGTATGGCATGTCTATTTTTAACCCAAGAGTTATTGATTCCAAAAGATAAACTCTACGTTACTTGTCATCATAGTGACCAAGAGGCTGCTGATATTTGGCATACCCAGGAAGGTGTTCCAAAAGAGCGTATATTTTTCAGAGGTGATAAAGATAATTTTTGGGAAATGGGAGAGGTCGGCCCTTGTGGACCTTGTTCCGAAATTTTCTATGATCATGGACCCTCTCATACCGATCCAACTGCCGATACTTCAGAGTGCATTTTGGATGATGAGGACAGGTATATCGAAATCTGGAACCTCGTCTTTATGCAATTTGAAAAATATAAAGAAAATGGTGAGGTCAAACGAAGAAATCTTCCTAAGCCATCTGTTGATACAGGTGCAGGGGTTGAAAGAATCTCTGCGGCACTACAGAACTGCTATAATAATTTTGATACTGACGCCTTCACACCAATTATTAACGAAATTGAGAAAGTCTCCAAACAAAAATATGCTCAGCACCCTGTGTGGATGAGAGTAATCGCTGACCACGCCAGGTCATGTACTATGTTACTTGCCGATGGAGTGATTCCTTCCAATGAGGGAAGAGGTTATGTGCTAAGACGAATCATAAGAAGAGCAGTAAGACATCTTGACCTCCTAGGTGTTAGTGAAACCTCTTTTTATAAACTGGTAAATCCTGTTTTTGAAAGTCTTGGAGGTCAATATGCTGAAAACAGAGAAAACATTGACTTTGTAATTAAGTATTTAAAACTTGAAGAAGAAGGTTTTAGAAAAACTCTGGCTTCTGGGTTAAAACTTTTAGAGAAAAATATTAAGTCACTTCAAAAACAAGGTTCAGATACGCTTTCTGGTGCCGAAGCCTTTCTTCTCTACGACACTCATGGATTTCCACTAGATTTAACTGAAATGATCCTTAAAGAAAATAATTTTAAAATAGATCATACTGGTTTTGAAAAGAAAATGAAGGAGCAAAAAGAGCGCTCTAAAAAAGCTGGAGATTTTTCTGCGCAAGAAGATAATAATCAGAAGTTTTATGAAATAAAAGAAAGTAAAGGAAGCTCTGAATTTTTAGGTTATGACCACCTAGAAGTTAAGGCCAAACTCATTGGAGTTGTACAAGTAGGAGAAATCGATGCTCTTGTTTTTGATAAAACCCCTTTTTATGCAGAAGGTGGTGGTCAAGAGGGAGATGCCGGTGAGATTTATCAAGATGATAAACTTCTTGGAAAAGTTATTGATACCAAAAGTCCCGTCGAAGGAATTATTGCTCATTACTCTGAGCTAACTCAAAAACTTAAAGTTGGTGATACCTACACCTTAAAGGTCAATAAACAAAAAAGAAATCTAACTAAATACAATCATACTGCAACTCATTTACTTCAAGCAGCTCTCATCAAAGTTCTAGGAAGCCATATAAAGCAAGCGGGATCAAGTGTTGGGCCAGATAGACTTCGCTTTGACTTCACTCACCCTGAAGCGCTAAAAAAAGAAGAGCTGCAAGAGGTAGAAAGATTAGTTAATGAACAAATCAATAAGCAAAATGAAGTGACTCCAGAAATCATGTCTAAAGATGAAGCCGTTCAGTTAGGTGCCATGGCCTTATTTGGAGAGAAATATGGTGATAAAGTTAGGGTCATTCAAATCCCTGGTTTTTCTATTGAGCTTTGTGGAGGTACCCATGTGGCAAACACTTCTGAAATTGGCTACTTCAAAATTATTAGTGAGGGTTCTTTGGCTTCAGGAATCAGAAGAATTGAAGCTGTAACTAATAAAGGTGCGTATGCTTACACGGATAAAAAACTAAAAATTCTAGGACAAATTGAAGTTAGCTTAAACGCTAAAGATGAATTGTTATTAAAAAAATTAGAGCAACTGCAAGCATCAC
>JBFKKF010000492.1:0-2183 GCA_041631355.1 Bacteriovoracaceae bacterium
ATCGCACCTGGAAAGCTCCTTCGCTACCAAGTGCTATCGGCGGATTTTGAATCTTCTACAGCTACCTTTTGGGATGTTACTTGATCTAACCTATTGAAAATAAGAGATAATTTGACTTTTTTGCATATTGGAGATATCATTTCCAATATGCAAAAAAAAATACAGCGAAGAATTAAAAAGAAAGTTCTTAAAAGATTAGAGAATAACCCAGTGGTGGCCTTATTAGGGGCTCGGCAAGTTGGTAAATCAACTTTGGCCCGAGAGATTCTTGAAGAATATTCTAACTCTGTGTTTATAGACCTAGAAAAACCGGCACAGCGGAGACAAGTTGAAAAAGATGCTGAACTCTTCTTGCAAGAAAACAAAGGTAAGCTAATTTGCTTTGATGAAATCCAATTACTACCAGAAATATTTAGCACCTTAAGAGGTTATATAGATGATGCAGGAACAAACGCACAGTTTTTGATTTTAGGTTCGGCCTCAAGAGATTTAATTCAGCAAAGTAGTGAAACATTAGCCGGGAGAATAGCTTTTATTGAAATAACACCTTTTGATTTACTTGAGATTTGCGATGAAGGATATAGTTCAAGAGAGCATTGGTTTAAAGGTGGCTATCCAAATTCTTTACTTCAAAGTGATTTAGAAGAATCAATTGAGTGGAGAGAAGATTATATTAGAACATTTCTTGAAAGAGATTTACCTCAATTAGGTTTTAATATTCCTGCAACAACGTTGGATCGTTTTTGGAGAATGTTAGCACATTGTCATGGGCAACTCGTAAATTATTCAACACTTGGAAAGTCTCTAGATGTTACTCATCATACTATAAAATCATACATAGACATTTTGGAAGAAACTTTTGTTGTTAGGTCATTAAAGCCATTTTTTACAAATGAGGGAAAGCGTCTTGTGAAAAGTCCGAAAGTTTATATTCGAGATACTGGTCTACTACATAGCTTATTAAATATAGATGATTTCAATTCGCTCCTTGGACATCCTGTTGTTGGAAGTTCATTTGAGTCCTATGTTATAGAAAATATAGTTAATATTTTTCCGCGTTGGAATGCTTTTTTCTACAGAGATTCCAGTGGCAATGAAGTCGATTTAGTTCTTGAGAAAGGACTTAAAAAGATTGCGATTGAAATAAAATTTTCTACTGCGCCCAAGATCGAAAAAGGTTTTTGGAATTCGATGAAGTTTTTAAAACCAGATGAGATGTGGTGTATTGCTCAGGTTGACTCTAAGTATCCAGGTGGTAATGGATTATGGATCACGAACTTAGAGTTATTTTTAAAGGAAAAGCTAAGTGAAATGTAAACCTGGGTTTTATCATGTAAAAAAACACCAGCGAATTAGTAAAAATGGCACAAAACATATTGTTGAAGAACATTGTCGAGGAAATTAAGTAAGAAGGATAGAATGTACGGAGGTGTAAAGTACTACCATTCTTGGGATATATACGGAGAAGAGTATGCAAATAAAATATTTAACCTATATGAAAAATCTAAAAACTAGTTTTGCTATTTTTATCTTGGCCATTTCTTGTTCAAATAGGCATGAAATGCACCAGGACGATCCGGTGTTTACAACTGCTGATAGTTACGATTTTAATAAAAAGATGAATGTCCGTTGTACTCGAAATTCTAAAGTAATTACATACGAATTAGGAGACACTCCATGTTGGAGAGACAAGTTGAAGGTAAATGAAAAAGAAAAGTTAGCGATAAAACTCATCATAACAAATAAAAACGCTGAAGATCCATATGAGTATGGTTATAAAGAGCTTCAAAGATATTTAAATGGCAAAGTTGTAGAAAAAATAAAGTTACGTAGAGATGGCGAACCTGTTTGGAGTTTTGCTCCTTTTGTAAGAATTAGAAAGCAAACTTACTTAGCCGACTTAGATAATGATGGGTATTTAGAATTTGCAGTTTTCCCTTTTAGTCCTGGGAGTGCAATCTGGGGTACAGTAAGAATATTCAGTTTGAAAGAGAAAGTTGAATATTGGGGAGAAGGGCGTTATCAATTTGAAGGAGATACTTTTGTTCAGCTTGGATGTATGAGATGTTCAAAGTTTAATCCTGAAGAATGTAAAAAATGTTATTAAGCTGTATGTGTTCTGGATCATAAGTCTTTAAGTGGTGCCTAGGGCGAGACTCGAACTCGCACAGTATTGCTACCGG
>JBFKKF010000493.1:0-2179 GCA_041631355.1 Bacteriovoracaceae bacterium
AGTATAAAAAACATCTAAGGCCTATGCCACAAATTGAATATTTAAAAATATTTGCTAGAAACCCCTCAACTGAGGAAGCAAAATTAGGAAGACTTTTGTTTTCAGATACTATACTTTCCCGAAATAATGATGTTTCCTGTGCTACTTGTCATTTAACAAATCATGGTTTTGCTGATGGAAATTCTTTAAATATAGGCTCTCTGGGAGAAGGGGGACCTGACGGTAGCTCAGTGAGTGAGAATGCTTATAAGGGAGTGCTGTCACTAAATAGACATTTTGGAGATGATGGTTTTGGCTTCAAACAAACTAGATTTATGTTTAGAAATTCATTATCAACGGTGAATGTAGGTCACCGAATTAATATATCAACAGATTCCGGACTCCTTTGGGATGGTCGTTTTGGCGATATCTTTTTTCAAGTTTTATTACCGATACATACCCCAGAAGAATTATGTGGAACGAACCCACTTGCACTAAGTGAAGAAAATATCTTTAAAGAAAAGGGTCCTATATTTGATAGGCCAGTAAAAATTAATCACTCAGTATTTGTTAATCCGTACTCTGGTAGAGATGAAGGTGAACCCACAGGGAGGATGGTAACAGTTAAAGGAATTCCCAAATTTAGAAAGAATAATCAATTAACTATTCCAAATAGAAACGAATGTCTTGCTCTAGCAATCGCTAAACTTAATAAAAATATAACCTATAAAAAATTATTTAAAAAAATCTACAAGACTGAAAATATAACGGAAAAGCACCTGGCCTCAGCATTAGCAATGTTTGTTACGACACATGTAAGTAAAAACACTAAGTATGATAAGTTTGTTAAAGGTGAAAATCTTCTTTCTAAGAGTGAATTATATGGACTTGGGATATTCGTTGAAGATTATGGTAAGAAGTTTGAACTCAATGGGAAAAGGCTTACAGGAGCTGGTTGTGTGAACTGTCATACCCCACCACTATTTGAGCAAGATAAATATTATAGTCTTGGAATTAAAAGTGATCTTGCCAGTGCTTTATCCAAACCTCAATTTACGGGAAATTTTTCAAGTGGCTTTTTTCAAAAGCCAAGGTTGCAAAGGGGACGGCCTCCTAAATGTCATATTCCAGGAAAGACTGCAACAACTAGTGGGAATTATGCTCCTGACCCTGGTCGAGCAAATGCGGATTATAAGGACGAATCCTGCTTTAAGTTTAGAGTTCCTAGTTTAAGAAATGTGATTGCAACTTTTCCCTATTACCATCATGGTTCAGAGAGGGCTCAGTCACTTAAATCTGATGACCCAAGGGAGAGAGCACGTAGCGCTTTAAAAAATACTATTGAGTATCACCTTAAAGGTGTAGTTGATCAGGATCTATATAATCGTTTTAATTTTCCTAAAAAATATTTCGATCGATTCTTTCAACTTGATCCCTTAATACCAACATATCATCAAAACTTTATGATCGATAAAACAGTGGAGTTTAAAAAAGATGAGATCGAATACCTTCTTAGTTTTGTTAGTGAGGGTTTAGAAGATGAATCGGCCACTAAGGTTGGCGATTTAGGTAATGCTGTTACTCACCCAAGGTCAGTACCAAGTGGATTATTACCTACTATTACACGAGATCATGGCCATCAATACGAATTAAATTTTATTGATTCCGACTGATGAGAATAGTCAACTTTTTAGGGGAGCCTTTTTAAATTTAATTGGTTAAAATTAGAGCGTTAAAAATTTCCCCTAACTTATTAATATAACATTTATTGATATTATTATTCTATGAAGCAAGTATGCTTAACAATCTTATTTATTCTAATTTCCAGTTGTGCCCAAAGGATTAAGGTCCCTATCAATCGAATGCACTCACCAGAAGCTATCGGGTATGGTGCCGAAGTTGAGTATCATGATATTGGGTTTAGTTCAGGAGTAATAGATTTTTCAAATAACTCTACCAGTGATTCGTTACAAATGGGTACTGCTAAAGATGAAGAGCTTTACTTTGGTTTAGGGGTGGCCCAAAATGCTGATATTTTTATTCGAGTGCCTGAGGAATCATCTAGCATGATTGGAATTAAGGTACAGGTATATGGTGAGCCCGCAAAGGCAGCCGCGGAAGGGCACAATATTGCCTTTACAATGGCCATGGGAAGCGAGAGAGACTCATTTGATAATATTTATACAATTGATTTAAAGTC
>JBFKKF010000494.1:0-2177 GCA_041631355.1 Bacteriovoracaceae bacterium
TAAAATTAATTCTGCTCCAGTTGCCTCTGGACGATACACATGTAATGTTCCTTGAGGGTCTGTCACATTTTTTCCAACTCCAATATTACCTGTACTTTTAACGGTAAAATAAGTATTCGCGCCTCCCGCTGGATCTGGATAATTAATTCCAAACCTGTTATCGGTAGCATTTTTAAGTGCAAAGGTAGACCAAGTTCTTACCCCCTGTACCCAATATTGAGCTCCAGTGATTGTCCCGGAAGTATCCAAAACTAATTCAGGTCCTGTCGCGCTATTCCGGTAGATACTAAGTGTCCCTTGTGGACTATCCGTTCCTACTCCAACATTAGCATTATTATTATAATAAAGATCCAGACTCGACGGGTTTTGTACCCAGTAACTCCCCCTAGATCCTCCACTAGGACCGCCTGCCATCGCACTTAAGGCGTGACAGTTTAAGACCTTATTATTCATATCTAACTCAACTTCCACCTTTATATTGCGACCAACCTCTTTAACTCCGTAGCCGTCTTTTATCCGCTCAATTATCATTTTAAAGTCAGCAACCCCTAACTTAGGATTACTAGCAGATGTGTTCTTGAAATTCTCTAATCTCATTTCCTTTAGCATGACATTTCCATCGTAGGATTTATTAAGAACAAACATTTCCTCTCCGCTCTCAGCGACTACCTTATCAATATTTGTCCCCGACACAGGATTTGAATCTGTAAAAGTTTTGGTACAATGAGCAGATGTAAGTAGTACCGAGCGGACCTCTGATTCTAAGTTGAGAGAACTATTCCTGGCCTCAAATCCCGTTTGATTTCGAGTTTGCATTTGACTCATCCTCATTATCCCTAATGAAGCAACTGCAAGTGCTCCGATTCCCGCCAAGACAGAAATTAATGACATTCCAGCTTCCCGGATATGATTATACATTACCAACTCCTGTAAATTTCAAATACTTAGAATGTATCGGTTTTTTATGGTGGAAGCTTAAATTCAAAGAATTCTTTAGAAATTTATTCCCACTCTATTGTTCCTGGGGGCTTAGAAGTTATATCGTATACCACCCTAGTCACCCCTGCTACTTCATTTGTTATTCGGGCAGAAGTTTTGGACAGAAAATTCTTGGGTAAGTCAGTCCAAGTGGCGGTCATACCATCAGTTGAATTTACAATACGAAGACAAATCACTTCTTCATAAGCTCTGGCATCACCTTTTACTCCCACAGTATTTACTGGAAGAAGAACAGTGAAGGCCTGCCAACAAGCTTCATATAAATGAAAATTATGCAGCTCTTCAAAAAGAATTTGATCTGATTCTTGCACCTTTCGAACTGACTCTGGAAAAATTTCGCCCAGGACACGAACGCCAATCCCTGGTCCCGGAAAAGGATGACGATGAACCCATTCATGCTTAAGTCCAAGACTCTCCCCTAATACTCTAACCTCATCCTTAAATAAAAACTTCAGTGGTTCAAGTAATTTTAACTTCATCCTCTCAGGTAGGCCTCCCACATTATGATGAGATTTTATAGTTACCGACTTTCCACCTTTTTTATGAGGAGAGACTGATTCAATCACATCCGGGTACAGGGTTCCTTGAAGAAGATAATCAAATTGAATATTATGAGAGCTTTCAAACTCGTGTACCTTTTGCTCAAAAATTTCAATAAAGGTATTACCTATGGTTTTTCTTTTTTTCTCAGGCTCTGGTTGTCCCTGTAGTTTACTTAGAAAAATTTCCTTGGCATCAATCACTTCGATATTTAATGGTGTTTCTTTTTTAAGCACTTCAATATGATGATAATCCTGTGGTCTTAAAAGGCCATTATCCACAAAAAAGCAATAAAGATCATCTCCAAGCTCTTTATGAGCAATAGTTGCTGCAACTAAAGAATCAACTCCTCCGGAAAAAGCACAGAGAACTTTGGAGCCCTTTACCTCTCTCACCTCACTCAAACAATTCTGTAGCATTACTTCATCAGACCAGTTTTGATGAAGTTTCGCGATATCTTTGAAAAAATGTAACAAAATATCTCTACCATGCTCAGTATGCTCAACCTCAGGATGAAACTGCAGGGCCATAAGCTTCTCAGCTTTGTTTTCAATTCCAGCAATTAGACCGTTGTCACTTTTAAGGATAGTTGTAAATCCCGGTGGTACCTTAGTCACATGGTCAAAATGACTCATCCA
>JBFKKF010000495.1:0-2173 GCA_041631355.1 Bacteriovoracaceae bacterium
AAGAAAATTACTGATGAGGTAAATGATAAAGTAAACAAGAATGATGTTAGTGATCTTCGAACCCTTTGCTTCGCTATTATAAAACCCCAAGAAAGGGCCAAATCTTTTGTTTCAAGGTTGAGAACCTGACCGACTCCATGCCCAGGACAAACAACATAACTTCCGGTTTCAAACATAATTTTTCCTTAATTAATGATTCCCTTGTGTTTATACTACTTAATTTATAACGCAGCTAGCTACAACCCTCAACTGAATTGAAAATATTACAGGGGTGAATGTTTTTTAACACTTATTAATTTCAGACACTTACGTGGTTTTCTTTAGCTTGTGAGATAAATTATCTTTATCGAGAAAATAATTTTAATTGAGTCGATGGGCAAAAAAAAAGCCGCTTTAAGAAGCGGCTTCTTTATTTATGATTTTAATTTTTATTAGAATCTATTAACTAGCTCATTCTTTTCAAAGAAGTAAGCAAGTTCTCTTTCTGCAGATGCAGCAGAGTCTGAGCCATGCACAGCATTTTCACCAATAGACTTAGCATACAGCTTTCTAATAGTGCCTTCAGCTGCTTCAGCTGGATTTGTCGCTCCCATAATCTCTCTATTTTTTGCCACGGCGTTCTCACCTTCTAAGCACATAAGTAGAACAGGTCCTGAAGTCATAAACTCAACTAACTCTCCGAAAAAAGGTCTGTCTTTATGTTCAATATAGAAACCTTCTGCTTTTTCCTTAGAAAGCTGAGTAAATTTTGCTGCAGAAATTCTCAATCCATTCTTTTCAAAAATTGCGATGATATTTCCGATATTATTATCAGCAGTTGCGTTAGGTTTAATAATAGAAAATGTTTTTTCGATTGCCATATCTTGGTCTCCTTAAATAATTTTTAACAACTTTTACAACTATTTCAGTACTTCTGCAACCTTTTCTCCAAGCTCTGCAGGAGATCTTGCAATGGTCACGCCACACTCTTCAAGTACTTTGTATTTCGCCTCTGCCGTATCATCTCCACCAGAGATAATGGCCCCAGCATGTCCCATTCTCTTACCTTTAGGAGCAGATGCACCCGCAATAAAAGAAACAACAGGCTTTGACATATTTTCTTTAATCCATCTAGCAGCATCAGTCTCAGCATTTCCACCGATTTCACCAATCATAATAACAGCATCTGTATCAGGATCATTTTCAAATAACTCGAGACAATCGATAAAATTTGTTCCATTAACTGGGTCACCACCGATACCAACACAAGTTGATTGGCCAATCTCTCTTTGAGTTAATTGAAAAACCGCCTCGTAAGTTAAAGTACCCGAACGAGAAATAACTCCTACTCTACCAGGCATATGAATATGCCCTGGCATAATTCCAATTTTACACTCACCAGGAGTAATAATCCCCGGACAGTTTGGTCCAATTAATCTCGCACCCGTTCTTTGCAGAGCGGCCTTAACTTTAACCATATCATTAATAGGAATACCTTCTGTGATAGCAATAATTAATGGGATTCCAGAATCAATACACTCTAAAATTGAATCCGCTGCAAATGGAGGTGGAACAAAAACCATGGCCGCATTTGCACCAGTTGTTTCCACACATTCACCAATAGTGTTAAAAACAGGAATACCTTCGTGAGTCATTCCCCCTTTACCAGGAGTAACACCACCGACAACATTTGTTCCATAGTCACGACATTGTAATGTGTGAAATGTTCCCTGCTTACCCGTTACACCAACTGTCATTAATTTTGTATCTCTACCTACTAGGATCGTCATCTTATGCCTCCCCATTTGCTGCAGCAACAACTTTCTTTGCAGCATCTGCTAAATCATCTGCCGGCGTTATCGCAAGCCCTGACTCTGCTAACATTTTTTTACCTACAGTAACATTTGTACCTTCAAGTCTTACTACCAATGGAACTTTAAGTGATAACTCTTTCGCAGCGGCAATAACACCTTCTGCGATAATGTCACATTTCATAATCCCACCGAAAATATTAACTAAGATAGCTTTAACATTTTCATCTTGAAGAATAATTTCAAAAGCTTTTTGAACGGTCTCTTTAGTAGCTCCCCCGCCAACGTCTAAAAAGTTAGCTGGTTCACCACCGTGAATTTTAATAATATCTAATGTTCCCATCGCTAGCCCTGCACCATTAACTAAACATCCAATATTCCCA
>JBFKKF010000496.1:0-2161 GCA_041631355.1 Bacteriovoracaceae bacterium
ATATGTTACATCAATGAACTTTGGGTCAAACTCCATTAATGGCTCTATCTGGTTAAAAAGCTTTTGTATCCCATCACCTTTCATTGGTGGAAGAATTTCTATCGAAAATAATGTTTTACCGTTTGCTTGCTTGATATGATCGATTACTTTGGTCATAACTTCCCTTAACTATAATTCAAAATTGAACGAAGCCACTTCTCTGCTTGTTCCACAGTAATATTCTTTCTTTTAGCATAATCAATTACTTGGTCTTGTTCAATCTTACCAATATTGAAATATTTTGCATTTGGGTGAGCAAAATACCAGCCGCTAACACTTGAAGCAGGCATCATAGCACAAGATTCAGTTAATTGAACTCCTATGTTTTGTGCCTCGAGTAATGCAAATAGTTTTTCCTTTTCACTATGATCTGGGCAAGCGGAGTACCCTGGAGCAGGTCTGATCCCATGATACTTTTCAGAAATCAGCTCTTGATTACTAAGATCTTCGTTTGCAGCGTAACCCCAAATATTGGTTCTTAATTCTTTGTGTAAATACTCTGCAAAAGCTTCTGCTAATCGATCTGCCAAGGTCTTAATCATAATGGCAGCATAGTCGTCCTGTTCATGTTCATATTTGTGAACAAGTGTATCTATGTTTAGTCCACTCGTTACAACGAAGGCTCCAATATAGTCATTTATTTTAGATTTTTTTGGAGCGATATAATCAGCTAAAGATCGATTATAAGAACTTTCTTTTTCCATTTTTCGTTGGGACCGAAGCATGTTTAGAGTTGTGAGTGGGTTGTCCTTAGTAGTTTCAAAAGAGTAGACCTCTATATCATCCCCTGCTGAATTAGCTGGGAAAATACCTACCTTTGCCCGACAGGTACTAGGACATTGTTCAGACATTTCCTGTAAGTGCTTTTTTGCATCATCAAATAATTTTTGGGCTTCTGCTCCGTATTTTTCACTTTCTAGTATTTGTGGGTAGACTCCTCTGAGTCTCCAAGCGGAGAAAAATGGGGTCCAGTCAATATAGGGAATCAAATCCGTGATTTGGATATTATTAATTTCCTTTACTCCGATAAAATTTGGTTTTTTTATCTGGGCTTTATCCCAATCAATTGGAAATCGATTCCCTCTGGCCGACTCAATATCTACTGTTTTATAATCTGCTTTTGCTGAGTAGTTTTCTCGCATTTGAGAGTATTGCTCTTTGACTTCATTGTGAATTTTTTCATGATTACTTAGAAGCATTTGGGCCACAGGAACACTTTTAGAGGCATCGGCTACGTGAATGACAGATCCTTGGTAGTGAGGATCAACTTTCACTGCTGTATGGATACGACTTGTAGTCGCACCACCAATGAGAAGGGGGATATTCATTTTTTCACGTTGCATCTCCTGTGCAATATTTACCATCTCATCTAAGCTTGGAGTAATAAGTCCTGAGAGACCAATAATATCCACATTTTCTTCTATCGCTGTTTTGAGAATCTTTTCACATGGAACCATGACTCCCATATCAACTATTTCATAATTATTACACCCAAGCACAACAGATACGATATTCTTACCAATATCGTGAACATCTCCCTTAACTGTTGCCATAAGAATTTTTCCATTGGTTGTGGAACCATCAGCTTTTTCGGCCTCAATATAGGGCTGCAAAATTGCAACGGCTTTTTTCATAACTCGCGCTGACTTAACAACCTGGGGTAAAAACATTTTTCCAGAGCCAAATAGCTCACCTACAATGTTCATCCCGTCCATTAAAGGACCCTCAATAACTTCAAGTGGCCTCGGATACTTTGTTCTTGCCTCTTCCACATCTTCGTCAATAAACTCTGTTATTCCTTTGACAAGGGCATGAGATAGACGTTTTTCTACTGGCTCATTTCTCCAGGCGGTATCTTTTTCTTTTGTCTTTTTAGTGTCACTAACTGTTTGAGCAAACTCTAGTAGAACCTCAGTCGAATTCTCATTTTTATTGAGAACAACATCCTCACATAGCTCTTTTAGTTTGGGTTCAATTTCATCATAAACTTCTAGCATTCCAGGATTAACAATTCCCATATCCATTCCAGCTTTAATAGCATGATATAGAAAGACAGAGTGCATAGCTTCTCTTACTGGGTTATTCCCTCTAAATGAAAAAGAGAGATTAGAAACTCCCCCGG
>JBFKKF010000497.1:0-2150 GCA_041631355.1 Bacteriovoracaceae bacterium
ATATGGTTATTGTTATTCGAAGGGCTTCTGAACTGCATTACTATGATAAAAAAGCGCGTAAGATCTTAGAGTTTATGCTCAAGACAGGTAAGCTTAAACTATATATTGCTTCAAGTTTTACAGCGGTTAATACCTTACAGGGGAAAAAGCCGGGTAATTTTCACTTTGTTCCCTTACCTGTTAATAAGTACCTATTCTGTAGAGCAATTTCTAACGTGGTGGATACTTCTGATTACGGCCAAAATACATGGCCAGGTGGAACTTCACCAAGGTTTTCGTTAGTAGGTTAGTATGAAGAATAAAAACTCAGATACAGCACAGAGATTTTTGATATTACTGAAGATAGACTCAGAGAATTTATTTAACCGTATAAAAGAGCGTGAAAGTATCTATATGCAGCATTTTTCTTCGAAGCGGGATCGAAGTATTTTCAAAGAGATTTTTAAAAATAGATATCAAGATGCATCTATGGGAGATTTAGCGAATTTACCAATTGAAATCATTGAGCTGGCGGATAATTTTTATTCAAAAGTTGATGAACTATATTGGTATCTAAATCACACTGAAGATATGCCAAATACTATTGAAGATGAAGTTTTCCGACATATTGCCGGATTAGGTAAAAAATTCAATATGCTTTCTTTGTATATTAGCGCAGAGTTGTCTGGCGAGAGTCCTGAGAAAATTGAACGATTAACTCATGATGAGCTTCAAGCATCAACCGATTCAAGTGAACGGGATTTCTTCATATCTGAAGATGATTTAGAAGATTTAGATAATTCCAGAGAGCAATAAATATGACTCTGGGTGTCTTATCAAGCTGGCTTTTACGAGGTAAATAAAAGCTCATGCAAACAAAGCCAAATTATATTATTTCACTTGTACTATTTAGTGCTATTAGCCTGTCTACTTCGGTGCTTGCTAGGGGGGATATTTCGCCTTCTAGGTTAAATAAACTTTCTGGGGAGAGTTCACTTCCATTTGACAATAAAACGGTTTGGGATCAAAGATATAATAAGCGATCTTATATTTACGGAAAGTCGCCAGCAAAGTTTCTTGCTGAGAACTTTGACTTTATTCCCTCGGGGTCAAGTATTTTAGATATGGGGATGGGCGAGGGAAGAAATGCTGTGTTCTTAGCTCAGAAGGGGCACAAGGTAACAGGAATAGATATTAGCTCTGTGGCGATTAAAAAAGCTAGAAAGTTAGCAAGGGAGAGAGGTGTTAAAATTAAAACGATTCTTGGATCGCTAGATAAGTATAAATTCGGCGACGAGGAGTTTGATGTTATAATTTGTTTCTACTTCGTGGCCCGAAACTTGAACTCAAAAATAAGAAAATGGCTTAAACCGGGTGGACTACTCATTTATGAAGCAGACACATTGAAGGAGTTTGAAAGAACAAATGTGGGGGAAAGAGATTATTACTTAAAACCTCAGGAGCTTTTAAAAATGTTCCCAGGCTTTAAGGTTATTAAATATGAAGAACCTCTGCATGAGTCTAAATATAGAGCAAGTATAATATTGCAAAAGGGATAAGGATGGAGAAGTTCACTTCCACAAAAAGATTTATTGGCTTTCCATGTACTCATAGACAGTGGAAGGCAGACTCACATTGTAAGTATGTTCACGGCTACAGTCGAGAGTTTTACTTTGAGTTTTCTTGTAACGAATTATCAGATGAATTTTGGGTCATGGACTTTGGTGGACTGAAAGAAGTTAAACAGTGGTTAGAGCATATGTTCGATCATACATTTTTAATTGCAGAAAACGATCCCTATCGAGCAAACTTCGAACAGATGGATAAAGACGGTGTTATCCAATTGCGTATTCTTCCAAACCCGGGGATGGAAGGAACGGCTAAATTTGTGTACGAAAAAGTAAATCAAATGGTTTCAGATTTAACCAATAGCAGGGTCTGGGTTAGTAAGGTAGAGGTAAGGGAGAATGAAAAGAATTCAGCTTACTTCAAACCAAATTAGTCAGCCATTCTTTCTCTTTAATTATTTCAAAACGATGGCATAATATAAGTATGGTAAAAATCATACTATGTCTGATATTTTTGGTCTCTTCCGCGAGTGCTAAGGATTATAAAAAAGTCGAAGAAACAGAGGTTTTTTCTGGCCGCATTTCACGTATTAACAATATTGC
>JBFKKF010000498.1:0-2141 GCA_041631355.1 Bacteriovoracaceae bacterium
GATTCTTATACCACCATAAAACACTACCCATCTTTGGGCACCCATTCCTTTCTGTCCCATAATTAAAACTAGTATGAGTAAAAACACATTGAAGGCATACAACCAATAGGAAAATCTAAATAATGAATTTGGGGGAAAAAGGCTTACGACAACAACAACGACATTTGCTAGCAAGAACCAGACTAATTGAGACTTATATAGATTTTGCATAGATACTGAGGAGTGAGCATGGGTTGCTGAGTATAAATTTAAAATACCAATAAAAAATATGGCATACATACTTCCCAGAAAACTATAATCATATTTTCTCAAAAAATTTAAAATTTGCTGTTTCAAACTTTATTCCTCTTCTTCCGAGTTTTCTTCTTTCTTTTCTTGTTCCTGTCGTCTCTTACGCCAAAAACGAGCAAGCTCAGCTTTTTCTTTTATTACATTTTTCTCGTATTGTTTGGTCTCATACTTTTTCATATAAGTATTAATTACTTTTTCAACAACAGGTGCTGCAGCTGATGAGCCCCCACATCCATGCTCCACTAAAGCTGCTACGGCAATTTGAGGGTTATCATATGGTGCAAAAGCCACAAAGACACCGTGATGCCTTAATTTATAATCCTTCTCAGAACACTTGGCATATAGGTGTTCTTCACTTTGGGCCTTAACGACCTGGGAAGTTCCGGTTTTTCCGGCCATTTGATTTCCAAGACCACGTCTCCACCAAGCGGTTCCGTTGGGCTCATTGACGACCTTATAAAGCCCTCTATGAATTAGATCCCACGTTTTTGGTTTTAGATCAATTTCATTTATTAACTCTGGATTGTAAGATTTAACAACATTGCCTTTATCATCAAAGATTTCTTTTACAATATAGGGCCTAAAGAGTTTGCCTTTGGTCGCAATGGCCGCATATGCATTTGCCAACTGCATAGTGGAAACCAGCACATAGGATTGTCCAATAGCACATGATAAAGTCTCACCTTGTTGCCAAGGTTTCCCCCTAGTTTGTCTTTTCCACTCCCTAGTGGGTATTAAACCAGAAACCTCTCTAGGAAGTTGGATACCAGTTTTTTTACCAAATCCAAACTTTTGTGCATAATTTGCTAAAATATCAATATCGAGATCTGTTGCAACCTTGTAAAAAAAGATATTACAAGAATGCTTAAGTGCGTCCGTGATATCCATTTTTTCACTTCCATATCGCTTCCAAGATCTATAAACCCGCCTTCCTAGGCGATAAATTCCATGACACCTAATCTTACTTTTGTCATTAATAATTCCTTCCTCTAGCGCAGCAATGGCGGTGAAAGGCTTAAAAGTTGATCCCGGAGAAAAGTGGTTTTGGATACTTCTATCCCCCATAGGTCTTTCCTCATTATTAATGAGTGAACTCCAATACTCTGCTGTTAGTCCTCTCGAGAACTTGGAAGGGTCAAAGGCCGGAGTAGATATCATGGCCAATACCTGTCCCGAGTTAACATCTAGGGCAACCACACTTCCTGAGCGATCTCCCAGCGCTTCGTAGGCCACTTTTTGCATATCCTTATCTAGAGTCAATTTTAAATTTAGTCCTGGCTTTGCCGGCTGATCCTCAATACCCTTAAACAAATTATCAGTGTTAATATATTTTTTCTTTCGTCCTAAAGCATCCACTTCAACAAACTCATAACCATTTTCCCCACGGAGCTTGCGGTCCATAACCTCTTCAATTCCAAATTGACCAATAAAGTCCCCTAGAGAGTAATCCATATTATCTCTATTTTTAAATTTCGGAAGTTGTTCTTGTGAGATTTCAGAAATATATCCTAAAGCATGAGCTCCCACTTCTTTATCGACATACTCTCTACTTATGAATGTCTCTACACTGATTCCCGGAAGAAACGAGTTTTCTGTTTCAATTTTAGCAACTTCTTCCAGTGAAATATTTTTTTTCACAATGATTGGACGATACCTCGCCTGGAAAGAATTTTTCTTAATTATTTTTTGAATCGCTTTAGGGTCCATATCAAGGATTTCACCTAATCGCTTGAGCGTTCTCTCTTTGTCTTGTAAGAACTGACGAGTCAAAACAGCATCAAATCGGGGTATATTATCAACCATCATATCCCCGTTACGACTGTAGATCATTCCTCTCGGCGCACGAACAA
>JBFKKF010000499.1:0-2133 GCA_041631355.1 Bacteriovoracaceae bacterium
AGTGGAATTGGTGGTATTTCTTCTTAACACCCATATATCTTGAAATTACAAAAACCTTATTCATGCCTACTCGCCTCCTAAGAGAACTATTCAATTATTCCTGAAATTATAAAGTTAATAAGTACTTGAACTTATTTACAAATCTTTCGAAGTTAGAGAAAATTAAAACCTAGTGAAAGGAAATTTTTTACATGAGCTCTCAAACCATAGCGCAATTACTAATTGATAGAATTGAAAAATCTCCTAGAGATAATTCAATCGGCTATGTTGAAAGTAATAAAATAAATTTTATCAGTTTTCTAAAATATAAAGAAGTTATCGAAGCCCTTAGTAATACACTCGGTGCACTTGGCATGCAAAAACAGAGCAAAGCCTGCATCCTAAGTGATACAAGAAAAGAATGGCACTTTTTTGATATGGCTATCATGTGTAGTAATTATATTACTGTGCCTATTTATCCTTCTTACACTGCAAAAGAAGCACTATATATTTTAGAGCACTCAGAAGCAGAATTACTTATTGTTGAAAACCAAAAACAAATTGAAAAAGTTATTGAAATTCAAGACGAACTTAAGTTCCTACGAACTATTATCTATCTAGATCCAATAAAAAAAGAAGTTTTAAACAATATTAAACCTGATATAAACACGTGTTCCTACGAAGAAGCCGTTAATATAGGATTGAATGAAGTAAATTCACATCCTGATAAATTTATATTACAAATTCAAAATCTTGCGGCTGATGATATTGCTAGTATCGTTTACACCTCAGGAACTACAGGTCAACCTAAGGGTGTTATGATAACCCACCAAGCATTATTCCAGGTATTGCAAAATGTAAAAAAATATAGCCATTCGGCGATAAGCGAAACTGACCGTATATTAACTTATCTTCCTCTGTCTCATGTTCTCGGAAGATTTGAATCATTTCTTCCCTTATTATTTGGTCTCGAGGCAGTCTATGCTGAGAGCCTAACAAAAGTTATAGATAATTTACCAAAAGCTCAACCGACCCTATTTGTAGCTGTTCCCAGGATTCTTGAGAAGATATATGAGAAAGTGATCGCTGCCATTGATGAGAATGAAATTAAAAAAGGCTTATTCAAGTGGGCCACTAATGCAGCAAACAGATACTACCAATGTCTTGATGAAGACCGAACTCCTAAAACACTTACCATTTTAGAGTTTAAAATCGCTCAAAAACTATTTCTCGAGAAAATATATGCCATGTTTGGAAACCGCATTAGATATTTTATCTCAGGGGGGGCTCCTCTAAACGTAACCATTTTAGAATTCATGAGAAATGCTAATCTTACAATTTTAGAGGGATACGGATTAACTGAAACTCTTGCTCCTTGTTGTATAAATCCATTAAATAAGCAAATCCTTGGTTCAGTTGGTCAACCCATTGGAGATGTTCAAATCAAATTCTTAGATGATGGTGAGATATTAATTAAATCTTCTGCATTATTTTGCGGTTATTATAAAGATGAAAAAGCAACCAAGGAGTCCTTAGATGATGACGGTTGGTTTCACACCGGGGATATCGGAAAGTTTAACGAGGAAGGCTATCTCTTTATAACTGATAGAAAGAAAGATATCATTATCACCAGTGGTGGTAAAAATGTTGCTCCTCAAAAGATAGAGTCAATGATAAAGCTCTCACCCTATATCTCCCAAGTTGCAATTATTGGTGATGGGCAAAAATATCTTACGGCCCTAGTTGCTATCAATAAGGAATCAATCGAAAGTCTTCACGAGCGATTTGAATTAACAGATGATATGAATATTGAAAGTCTTGCCTCTCATCCCCAGGTGATTGAACTCATTAATGATGAATTGGCCAAAGTTAATGATAATCTGGCCAGCTTTGAATCGATTAAAAAGTTTCGCATATTGCCATGCGAAATAGATACAAATAATTACCTCACGCCGTCATTAAAGCTTAAAAAGCGAGAATTACTGAAAGATTTTCAGGCCCTAGTAAGCGCTATGTATAAAAAATAACTTAAATTTTGACAAAAAGTGTAATTATTCCTATAAAATCTAATTCACAAGTTTATCAAATAAGGATTTATATATGGCAAGAGTAACTATTGAAGATTGTTTAGAAAAAGTTGAAAACAGATATGAG
>JBFKKF010000500.1:0-2122 GCA_041631355.1 Bacteriovoracaceae bacterium
AAGATGGAAAAGCTATTTGCTCCCTTTAAAAGAAAAGCAGAAATAATTGGGAAGAAAACAGTAGGACACTTGAAAGCTGATTTTAATGGAGATCGAAAGAATGTCAGAGCCAGACAAATGCCTATCGCTCAATTTGTGGGAGCTGCCTTGATGGATAAGGTTAAGGGGATAGATGGTGCAGTATTAAATGGCGGTAGTATTAGAGCCGGCCTGAAGAAAGGAAGTGTGAATCGTAAAAAGATTCATGCAGTTCATCCTTATGGCAACACGATTGCAACGGTTGCGTTGTCTGCGAAAAAGTTTTTTAGCTATATAGAGTTTCTCACCAGATACTCTAAAGTAGACCCTGAGAATATCATTGGTGGGTACCCTCATTTTATCAATATGAAGCTTTACTTTGAGGATGGTAAGTTGATAAAAATCACGGCTAAAGATTCTGCCTGGATGATACAGAAACTAGCTAATGGACAATACCAGGGAAGCAAAGATCGCTTTGTACTTGGAACAATGAATTTTCTTGCCAACGGAGGGGATGACTATCCAAAAATAGTAGGAGAAGAATCCTATATCGATTCTGGTTTTATGATTAATTCGGCCATGATGGAGTACGTTGAAAAGAAAAAGATTATTGATCCAAAGAAATTCAGCGTAACTGACTCGGATATTTTGGTGGGGTTTTAGACCCCACCAGTAAGTTTATTATTGGTTTAAAAATTCTTTTATGGCCTCAGCAACAGTTTCAACATCTTGTTTGGATAAAAATGGATTCATTGGTAAACAAATAGTTTTGTGGGCAAAGGTAATTGCATTTTCTTTTTCGCCGGGAATATCTTGAAGTGGCTTCTCCTCAGGCATTGCTTTTTCATAAAAAAGAGCAGATCCAATATTCTTATCAGCTAAAAAAGTTTTTAGTGCATACTTTTTTTCTTTTGTTTCAAGTCTTACTGGGAATAAATGCCATGAAGATAACTCCAGATACATCTCTGGTACCAACTCCACATCTAAGTCTTTTAAGGCTTCAAAGTACCACTTAGCAATTTGTTTTCTATCCTTATTTTCTTGTTCTATGGTTTCAAGTTTTAAATCTAGAACAGCAGCTTGTAAATGATCACATCTTGAGTTTCTTCCAATAAGTCTATGACCCTCAGGACTTCTGCCGTGATTTCTGATGGATTCAATATCTTCGGCAAGTTTGTCATCATTGGTTAAAATAGCTCCTGCATCCCCAAAAGCCCCTAGGTTTTTAGTTGGGTAGAAGGAGTAGGTAATAAGATGATTACTAGAGCCGATAGGCTTACCATTTTTGTAAAAACCACCTTGTGACTGGGCACCATCTTCGACAATTTTAATACCCTTAGGGGCACATAATTTTTCTAAACCTTCGATATCAACTGGGAGTCCATAAATGTGAACACACATAACGGCCTTTATTTCTTCTTGATCTATCGTTCTTTGGAAGGAATCTAAGTCAATTAAACCTGTTTCTGGTTCAATGTCTACAAAGACAGGTATGGCCCCAATATTAATAATAGCTTCAACTGATGCGTAAAAGCTTATTGATTGAACTGCAACTTTATCACCAGCACCAACTCCATAAGCCTTAAGTGCTATCTCTAAAGCATCGGTTCCGTTAGCAACGAGCTTACAATGTTTAGCCCCTTGAAGCTCTGCAAATCTCTGCTCAAAAGAATGGTTATATTTCCCCTCAATAAACCCATTGGATTTAACTATTTCTTCAAATCGCTCTAAAATTTTTGATTGGAATTCTGGATTGTGTAATTTTTGAAAATTGTAAAAACCTATACTCATGCCTAATCCTTTTTTAAAGTGCCAGGAGACTTTTGGTAACTATACTGCGTCAATAGTTGCACTATAATTATTAAAAGTCTTCTGGCACCAATTCTCTTATTTTTTTAAAAGATTGGCTATGATTTGAGCTGCTTTTTTTTGTTTTTCAGGCTCTTTTAATAAATCTTGAATCTTATCGATATAAGCATCGATTTCTTTGCGAAGGGCGGCGTTATCAACTTTATCGCTGTCCTTCTTATCTTGAGGATAATTGTCCTTAAATTTTTTTGCAGTGCCCATTAATTAAGCAGCTTCACCTTTCTGGTAGCGTGGG
>JBFKKF010000501.1:0-2102 GCA_041631355.1 Bacteriovoracaceae bacterium
CATAAAAACATTGGCGAATCAAAAACCTCAATCTCTAAATCTATCTCTTGAAATAAATCCAATAATTTTTTCTCAAAAAACTTATCTTCAATTTCATAGAATTGAACTTTCTGAAACTTTCCTTTTCTAATCACTTCCCCCAGTTTAGACACAAACTGAGGTTTTGACTGGATTTCAAAGTAATTTACACGTTTATTCTTTGAGATTAAATAATCTCTGTACTCACGCATAGAGAGTAAAAAATGTAAAATTTTATGTTTATGATATTTGAAATGAGTACATAACTCGTAGTCTTCACACATAAAAACATCAGATGATAAGTTCCGATAATATTTAAAGTCAAATAATTGATTACCTAATATGACAGACAGAGTTTTCATATAAACTAACTACATCTAAGAATCTAAGCTAGGGGTTTTCTCAACTTGATCTATATTGAACCCTTGCTCTTGAGCGTATTCGAGCAAATAGTTCAAATCGTCATCTGAGATTTCTCTACTTCTTGATAGGACCCATAAGAACTTTCTATTTTGTGAACCCACCAGTGCGTGTTCATAGTTAATCCCAAGCTTAATAATATTATAATCTCCTGCAAAAAGACCCCATCGTTGAAAAAAAGGAACAAAGCTAACCTTAAGACTAGCATTTGTTTTTTTGTTAATTACAAAAGCACGTCCACGGGCCGTCTTACTTTTGCCCTTAGAAAGTTTACAAGTATTAATGACACGCACAGACCCATCATTTAATACTGTATAATCAGCTGTGACATCATAGCAGCCTTTTTCAAATTTATTTGGTAATTTATAAAGCTCATACCACTTACCTGAGTACTCAGTTAGATTAACTGCCTGCTCAGTCTGCAACGGTGGATACTCTCCTCCCATCCTAAGGTCAGCACATGCCGAGAATACAAACAAGAATTGAGATAAAAATAAAATACTTAAGTTCTTCATTAATGCTCCTACTTCTTAAGATTTCTTAGGTTGATAATAAATATAGGCAAAGTACATCAATACAAATTGCAGTGGTAGTCTTGCCCAAAAAAACCATGTGGGATAATCAAAAATATCACTTCCTACCTCTACTAAATAAATATTGGCCGGGAAGAATGCAAATAACATCAAAATAATTGCAGCTGCTGCAAATCGTTGAGTTTTTGGAGGGATAAGTAAAACTCCTAAAGCGATTTCAATGATTCCACTTAATATATTTAACTCACTGGACAGACCTGCCAAATAAGGAGGGATCATCTTTATATAAAAGTCAGGGTTAATAAAATGATTAACTCCCGCTAGTACATAAAAAACAGATTGAAGACATTTACCTAAATTATACATGCATGGGCCTAAGTAAAAATTTAGCCTTTTCCAATTTTTAGATAAATGAAAAAGGCACTACCCTAATTAAATATCAAGTTGTAATGCTTCTCACAACATTTAATATGAAATATTAATTAGACATCTCTAGAGCAAATAAAATAAAGCTAAATTTGAATTTTTAATGGGACTAAAATCAAGCCAAAAACTTAATTCTAGCTATAGATGAGAGAGGCAATCCTCTTCTGAAAGACTTTCTCTAATGGTAGAACTGGTACAATCTCTCATATCAAGATCATCCATATAATACTCATCAACTTCTGTGAATTCTTCCTTACTGTCTGATTCATTCATAATTACTCCTTGGAAAATAAGCAATAAAAATCCTTGGCGTACTTGTACGCAAATTTTTTATTACTAATATTATTTTTTATGCAGAAAATAATTAGTTCCTATTTATTCTAATTATTTATATAGAAGTATAACTCTTATGATTTTAGTATGTTAACCTAACAAGAGACTTCCTACTCTTCGATTATAGCGTACTCGAGGGGTGATTGCAAATCTGAGCAACACTATCATTACTTCAGCTCTTCCACTAACGATCCAGGCGTTCGCATTTCTTCTTTAGAAAGAACTTCCGAATATGGATAATACATTTTACTTGGATCTACCATGAGTGCCACACCAAAACTATAAGCATCCGATGCCCGAATACTGTAGGAATAAGAAACAGGGGGCATTAAAAAATCCATTAGCTTCCACTTTAAGTGAAATTTATTCCAA
>JBFKKF010000502.1:0-2098 GCA_041631355.1 Bacteriovoracaceae bacterium
CTGGAACAGAACGTGGAAGGCTGTCAAAACCTTCTTCATCAACATTCGGAATATTGGGAAGGTCTAGGGTTACGTCAATCTTAATAACACTTTTCTCATTAACGTCCTCACCTTCTTCAGTAATACTTAGGTCATCCATTTTAAGAAAGTTTAATGCTCCAACACCCTCAAATTTTTCAATTTCAGAGTCTGAAGATTCAATGTGCTTTTCCAATAAAATTTTAAGTGTTTCTTCAGAGAAAAAGTGTAGGCCCTCTTTACCAAGCCATTTATCTAGCATGATAGCCGTTGGTTTTGCTAAAGGATATAAGATAAACTCGAATAGCTTAACCAATGGTCTTAAAGCACTACCTACTTTCAATGCGTTTCTAGAAAACCAAGCTTGAGGGATAACTTCACCAAAAAATGTTATAAAAAAAGTACTAAAAAAGAATGCGCCTACTCCTGTCAGCACTGACTCAGTTAAAAGTGCCAGCATAGTGTTAACTGATACGTTCCCCCACAGCAAAGTAGTTAAAAGAAAATTAGAATCTTGTCTCATTTTCAATACGTTCTGAGCTTCTATATTCCCTGCACCTGCCTCACTTTCTAGTCTTAGCCTTGCAAGTCCAAACAAACCAATGTTTAGGCCTGAAAATATCCCTGACAAAACTATACAAATCGAAATACACAACCAAACATACTTATCTTCCATTAATTAACCCTTCACTATTAGTAAATTCTCGTTACCATTTCTTAGGATATATTCACAATAGCTACCAAGATACAAGCGCTGCAAGCCTTTTACTCTCGATGCTCCCATGATAACGAGATCAGATTTCTCACTTTGAATGAATTGTAACAATTTTTCCTTCTTTCCCCATTCACAATAAATAAGGAACATACTTTCAAGTAATTCATTCTTTTTTAACTCGTGAATATGCTTTTTAATTTGTTCAAAGACTTCCGTTTGATCTTCTTTTATATTGATATCATCTAGGGTATTTTGAACTTTTTCATCCCCATGTAAGTGAACTAATTTAATCTTTGCTCCAAATACCTTGCAAAATTCTTCTGCTCTTTTAAGCGCCTCCACGGAGTATTTATTTATAGCAAAAGGCACTATTATAGTATCAATGTTGTGAGTCCATTCTTGCTGTGCTATCAAGACGTCTTGTTCTGAAACTCTGATCAGTCTTTCACTAAGCTCTCCTCCAAGGAATGAGTCAAACTCTTCATTTAACTTAGGGATAATCACCAAATCAGCTTTAAACTTTTCAGTTATTTGATCAAATTTTTCAATACCGGTGGTAAATAGAATCTCTCCCAATTTTCTATCTGGTCTAAGCTCTAATCTTTCTAATTGCTTATTAAGTTCTTCCCAAAGATTATCTCTGTACATTTTATTCAGTTCCGACATTTTATTTTCATATTCTGGAAATAAGTAAGACACGCTTGAGGCATCCATTGCCTTATGCACATGGAGCACCTTAAGCTCGGTATTAAAAGCTTCTGATAATCTTCCAGCGTTTTTTAAAGCAATATCCGATTTTCTTGTCAAATCACTCGATACAAGTATTTTTCTCATATTAATTCCTTATCCTTTCTAATTGGGCCAGAACTTCTCCACCGCTACTCCATTATTGATTTTTTTATTCTTTTAAAAATAAATATTACAGGAGAAAGTTCTGGAAATATTTTAAACTTCTCCTTATTATCACTATCTACTGGTGCCCTAGTAACTCTTTGTTGTATTCCAAATAAAGTCATTAAAACAAAAATAAGCATTAAATAAAACGACTGTCCGTTACCACCCAGATACTTAATAAATAATCCACAGGTAACTGGTCCAAAGATGGCCCCTACTGAGTATAAAAGTAGCATTTGGGAGCTTATCTGACTCGAATTTTCCTGAGTTGCTTTATCCATTGCATGTGTCATCACAAGCGAGTATTGAGGCATCACTGTTGCACCAAAAAGAAAGAATAATGTTTCCAACTGAAAATTGAACTGACTCTTAAGAGTAAATAGGTATGCAATTGATGAAGTTAATAGCGTTAATAAATTTGTAATACTCCTTCTTTCCATCTTGTCAGAAAGGGCTCCGATTGGATATTGA
>JBFKKF010000503.1:0-2094 GCA_041631355.1 Bacteriovoracaceae bacterium
TAGTCGATTCTAATACTATTGCCGTGTTCTTTGATATAATCACTTAGCTTTATATTACAACTTAGTATATCAGTATTAACATAGCATTTCTTACAAATTTGATTATCTCTACAACTTGAGGCCATCGGAAAATCTCTAGATCTTAGAAAATTTAACACTGTTAAGGATAGATCTGTATCTTTAAGTCTTATACTCCAAGATTTCCCTGAAGCAAGGCCGTGTATTATTACTTGCATGAAATATGGCCAGGACTTCTTTCATCAAGAACAAAGCTACTTCCTTGGGAGCCGGCATGATATCCCCAGATTTTACCTAAGGATTTAGCGTTATATATTGGGATATTAAATTTTAGTAACTCTTGAAGTTGCTCTTCTGAGCTTCTGCGAGATTCGATAACCAGTCTTACTGGCTGCTTAAAAAACTGATGTCTTGAAAACTTTAATAGTTTATCTAATTCTGTCAGGGAATTTATCTGCTCGACTCCGTATTGTTTGAGGTGGTGAAGGTGTTGACCTGGATCTCGACTATTAGATGAAATTAACCAAGTATAACTATTTTTTTGATTGCGATTTGATAGTAGGCAAATTGCAGCAGACCTTGAGTTAGATTCACCCGCCAGAAAAATAGTATTGTTAATCGGTGAAATATTTTGAAACTCTTGGTTACTAGTTGCCATAAAAACATTTACACCGGCCTTTAAGCCCCAAGTATTAACTATTATTTGCTTTTTTTCTATTAGAAAAACAGAGTTTTCATACAGACTCATTTCAAAATTACACTTTTGATTTAACTTCGGTGTAGGTGCTTCTGAAAAGAGAAAGCTTTTTGCAGTATACTTCTTACCAATATCATTTTTGAGCTTTCTAAGAAGTTTTGTTATAGAAATCTTTGGTAGCCGCTCTCCTTCTCTTAATGTTTCGTCACCTCTAAATAACTGCTTCTTTAATATTGGAAGCTTTGAAATTGAGTCTTTATTTGCACTTAGAAATTGTTGATAGTTACTAGAAACATAAAATTGTGATGGGACATATTTATCATATAGTTTTGCTAAAGCCGTGAGGGAGCGCCTTGTTTTAAACTTTTGTGTCAGGTAGTTTAGAAGTTGGAGGTAGGGGTATTTACTATCTTCACTGGCGAAAGAGTTAAAATAATAATCTTGTTCATTATAGTGTAGAACCACTTGCAGCTTGGAAGTGGGGGCAGAAAGATCTGGTCTGAAATTCATCTGGATAAATGACCAAATAATATTCTTCTCTATGAAACTCAGCTTTATATTGTCGGGTAGATTCTTTAAAAATTGCTTAAAAGTATACTGAGATTCTACGGACTCCGAAATAAGTGATACCGGAGGGGAGAACTTGCAGAATGTGTTCTTTGTTTTAGGTAAAGGGTTTATATTATTTTCTTTTAGAATGTCCTCTTCAAATCTTTTACCTATAAAAGAACAGGAACTTATTGTCATAATAATTAGGCAAAGATAACTTTTAACTTTCATGAATAATACTTGGATCAAGTGGATATTCGCCTTCTATTGAATCAGCATTGGCCAAAGAAAGATCATATTGAATTTTAGCTTCATAGAGGCTTTTACTTGGAGCTCCTAGTATACAAATAATCCAAATTCCAGCTTGATCACTTTTTGAATGGGATTGGGTTTTTATATCTATTAACTCGTATCCCTGGGCCATTATGTGCTGAATAAGTCGGTCAAATTCTTTTTCTTGATACCCAGATTTTCTGCTGGGTGGTGCTGGTAGGTAATAGGTGAAGGTTTTGATACCAAAATACTGATTTTTTTTCTTGTTACCAAAAACAGACTTAATCACTCAAGACTCCTGTGTTATTTTAATACTTTAACTATATCACTCTCTTAAAAAAAATAAAAATGTTTGTTTGTAAAGTAAGTTTGGGGTTACAAAAACTTACATATGAGCATATTCGTTGAGTAGGAATCTCCACTACTCCTGGAAAAGTTTGCCTTTAAAAAAAACTTCTTTTTTTAAATAAAATGTCTGGTTATAATAAAAATGTGGATGACAGGATGTTGTCCGAGACAGGCAAGGAAGCCGAAGAGAAGAGGGGGGTCATGCAGGA
>JBFKKF010000504.1:0-2092 GCA_041631355.1 Bacteriovoracaceae bacterium
ACTTAATGCTTCTTTTAAGTTTTTAAATTTACTTGGCGCTACACTTATATAATTCGTTTGTTTATCCGTTGAAATAATAATATGCGCGTTCTCGGCTTCAATCTTTCTTATGATATCACTATATTCAGCTTCTATCTTTTGAATCTTTCCATTGTCTAGGTAAGCTAGTAAACAGGTTTGACTCTCCTGAAACCTTTTTGAAAACTGTTCAACATCAAAGAATTCAACTCTCCCTGAATTATCCTCCGCTTCAATTGTATTAAAAGTATTATTTACAAACTTAAATTTTAGATCCAGACCTTCCAGTTCTAATAGAGAGTGAGAGGAGTTTGAAAGTTTGATATTACGAATATCAATATTTAAGGAGTTGATTGCCTGTAGATGGTTTTTAAATTTAAATTGATCTGTTATTCCAAAGCATCCAAGCTCAATTGCTAACATATCATTCAGTTTCACCAAATCATTGTCCTCCGGGAATAATTGATTGGAAATTAATTTATTAGCACGTAATAACTTATCTCGAACCAAATCATTTTTGACCACACTCCACCTGGACGATTCCATTACTGCTCTTTTAGATTGAAATAATTTGAACTTTAAATTCTTAACTTGAATATATAGATCTTCTATTAAATCAATATTTACGTTTGGAATATCCGCAACATAAGGACTCGACCCTCTTTCTAATTCCAAAGCATCCGCGACTCCATCGTGATCAGTGTCTTTTCTCTTATCATTATGTTCTTCCACTTTGCTCTTAGATTGTTCTCTCTCTTCTGGTAGATAAATCGTTACCTGTTCTCCAGATTTATTCTTTTTTCCATTACAAGAAAAAAGAAGTGTACTCAAGGTCAATAAAGTTAAAAATTTCATGTTTCTCCTTAGAATTTCAACTAGATAGTCTAGCTTGCTTCAAATCTTAAATTAGGCCATAATATAACTGCATGAATAGGTGGGAGATTGCTGCTTACAAACTCCCTAAAGTTCTACCCTTCTTCAAGTAAACGTAATAAAACGTAGACAAGAAAGATGAGACCAAACACCCCATTCATGTCTTCCATAACATTTCCTTTGGTAAAGGCGCCCCTCAGTGGGCGTTACGGAAGATCTCTGCTATGTACGCGAAATAATCAAAAATAGATATTTTAATTACGATTTCAAAGAAAAATAATTCATAAATGAATTTAGACTATTTAGGCTCTTTACCGGCCCAAAAGAAGGGATTCAGTAGATTCTCTTTATTATAAATAAGCTCTTTCTTAGTTTTTATATCGATAATGGTACACCCTACGCGCTTTAAAATTGCGTGGGCAGCGGCAGTATCCCACTCTGATGTTGGTGCGAAGCGAGGGTATTCATCTGCACTACCTTCTGCTAGCATACAAAACTTCAGTGAACTCCCCCTGTTATCAATTTTTAGTCCAGGATGTTTTTGTCTAATTTGTTCTATAAAGTCCAAAGTTTGCTTATTTTGATGTGACCTACTTGCAACGACAATATATTCTTTTCGAGTGTTTTCTACTGGTAGTACAGCTCTTTTACCCTTAACTTCACGATAAGCTGAGTTTTCATAAGTGAAGTACAATGTGTCTAGAGTGGGAGCATAAATAACCCCCTCTTTTGGTACTCCATCCTGAACATAAGCAATATTTACGCTAAACTGCCCATTTTTGTTGATAAATTCTTTAGTTCCATCCAAGGGGTCAACTATGAACAATTCTTTCCAATTTTTTCTGATTTGATACTCCACCTTTGCACTTTCTTCTGAGAGCACTGGAATTTCAGGGTAAAGTTTTTGAAGCTCCCCTACAATAAACTTATCCGCTTCAATATCTGCTTGAGTAACAGGTGAATTATCATCTTTACTCCGAACATCAAGATCACCATCATAAAAATTTAAAATAATCTGTCCTGCTGCTTTAGCAATTTCACAAATTTTATAAGTATCAATTTTCATCGTTGTTAAAAAGTGGTCTTTTGCCCACAATTTCCTTTATCCAATGGGGCTTAGTGATATCTTTTGGGTCATATCCTGTGGCCAAATATAATTGAGTAAAGCCAAGTTTGTAAATTTTTTCAGACTCAATTTCCC
>JBFKKF010000505.1:0-2090 GCA_041631355.1 Bacteriovoracaceae bacterium
AAGCCTTACGAAGTTTTAAATCGGATTGGAATGAAGGAGTTAGATCATTTTATACGAACGACTCCATCAGTTCCAAGTTTTGAATACTATTCTAAAGAGCTTATCGGATTATTAGCTATTGGTGAGGCCATTTTTAAATTTATTGATGGCACTAATGATAACAGTACGGTAAAAATTATTTTTAATGAATTTATCATGATGTCATTTAGTGAACAAATTGAGCTACTTGAAGAATTTCTCTCAGAAACTATCTACCCAGATCACTCTTTTTCTCAAGTTTTTTTTAACCTCGATGATGTTCAAGATGAAGGCCTTCAGGTTGAAGTTCAAGGTAGACTAGACGAGAAATTGAGATCAAAGTTCGTACTCGCCCTTCGAAACTATTTTAGTGTTCCCTTAGATTACCATGTCATTCTTGAGGTAGAATGATCCTTGTGGCATCTAATGATGTTTTAGCGTTAAAGATACTTTGCTTTAAGCTAGACTCCTGTAGCTTGAGCTTTTCTAAGCTTTCCTTTTTGTCATCGACTTCAAGTGATAGTATGCGGTTTTTCTCTGCAGTAAAATGAGCTTGTACTTTATCGATAGCATCATTTATATACTTATTTGCACGCTTTTTTGCCTGGACATCAGCAGCTTTGAATAGAGAAATAAGCTTATCTTTTGGAATTTGAGCTAAAAATTGTCTGTGATTATCATTTAAAGGGGCTGAATTGTTATCTATAAACTTTTTTGGATACCTTTTTGTATGATCATTTCCTTGGATATCGAGTAATACTCTCAAAGGAGTAAATGGCATATAAGTTGAGCTTAAGTGCTTATACTCATCTGAGCATTGGGCGGTTATGATGAACTCAAAATAGATATTTCGTTCTAGGTTATCACAAGCTATGGCCACCGCATTACCTAGGTTTGAGTTAAGTAGAAAATCAAAGGCATTCTTTATAAGTGGATGTTCCCAGCTACAAAACGAAATATTGTCGTATTTAAGGGCATTCTCACGGTCAAATGAGATGGTCATCCCTTCCTGGGAGAGACCAGGAAATGAGGGAATAAGCATATTGTCAGAAGGAATCACAAAGTGAGTATAGCTACTATGTTCTTCAAAGTTTATTCCAAGGTGTTCACAGACATCTCCCCAAAATTGTACTGGAGATGTTTTTTGCTCATAATCTTCGATGGCCTCAACTATGCTAATCGCTTCGTGGTGATGGTATGAGTGATGCTCTATGAGTAAATTTCGGCCTTTGGCCAATTGTGCACAATATTCCTTGTACTCTAAGTTTGCTGTGCTAATAAAACTATCAAGGGCCTGTTGTGAAAATGGTGCATCGATTAAGTTAATCAGTTCATTTCTTTTAAGGAGATAGTATGGATGTGCTCCTTTAGGAGAAGCCTTGAAAGAGTTGAGCACTGAATCGTACCATCTAAATAAGATTTCTTCGAATGTTTTGTGGATATAGGGTACATGGATATTAATGTCTTTTATCTGTCCAATGCGATCAAGCCTGCCGATTCGCTGTTCAAGTTGGTCAGGAAGTTTTGGTAGATCAAATAAAAAGAGATGGTGTGAAAATTCAAAGTTTCTTCCTTCACTACCAATTTCGGTACAAATTAAAAGTTGCGCACCATCATCATCCGCAAAAAAGGCGGCTTGTCTATCTCGTTCGAGCAAGCTTTGCTCTGAGTGGAAAGTGGCAATTTTATAATTACCTAATTGCATTAGTTTTCTATGAGCTTTTTGAACCAAATCTTTCGAATGGCATATAGCAAGAATTTTCTCTTCCGGATATCTCTCGAGTAACTCTTGTAGGATTGCAACTTTTTCATCTATTACAATTTTGTCATTGATCTTTTTATCTAAGTTTATGCAATAGGGAAAGAGGATTCTGTCGTTGAAGAGGCGGTGAAACCGCTCTAGATTTGTTCGGGAATTTCTAAAATAAACTCTTCCTGTGCCATACCTGTCGATTAGTGCTTCTTTAATTTCTTCATCATTTTTAAAATTATCTAAGTCTGAGTCATTAAAGAATTTTAGTAATTGCTCTTTATGTTGAGTTCCTAGATTTGTAAGATTTAGGTACTTAGAC
>JBFKKF010000506.1:0-2082 GCA_041631355.1 Bacteriovoracaceae bacterium
ACAGCGATTAGGTACCGACATAGGAGCTAAATAATGAAATCACAAGTACTTTCAAACTGGGATATTCCCTGGCTTCCAAGTTTTGCTTTAATTATATTTTTTACAATTATTGCTTTAAGGCTCTTTATCGTTACAAGAAAAGAAGCAAAGTTAATTTATAGCGATATAAGTAAAATTCCTCTAGATGAAGGAGAATCCAATGACTGATAAAAATAATGATGAAGTAAAAGTATTTGATGATGAAAAATCAATCCTGTTGGATCATAATTATGATGGTATAAAAGAGCTCAATCACCCTTTACCATCTTGGTGGCTAACCATCTTTTATCTTAGTATGTTCTTTGCTGCTGGGTACTATATCTACTATACGTTTTTAGGAGGGCCTACTTTAACAGAAGAATACACTGCTGAAATGGCAAAGATTAACAGTGCTAAAGATAAATGGATGCAGGAGCAAGGCGGATTTAAAAGGGATAAGTATAATGCCTTTATCGTTACCGCTAAAGCTAAAAAGATTGGTAAAAAAACTTATAAAAGAAAATGTCGGGCCTGTCATGCAGCTGATGGTGGTGGTGGTGTAGGACCAAACTTAACTGATAAATATTGGATCAATGGTAATGGTTCGCTACAAGATATATATAAAATTATTCACGATGGAGTTGAAGATAGAGGTATGCAAGCATGGGGAGGAGTACTTAGTGAGGAAAAACTTTTTGCTGTTTTGAAATATGTAATGGATTTTCAGGGAACAACCCCAGAAAATCCTAAAGAGCCTCAGGGAAAATTGATTGAATAGTCAGTTTCTATGAGCAATAGCAACAAAGACACATTTACTGAATCGCGACTTGCAACTACAGATGAGTTCGGTAATAGAGTCTATATTCACCCAGAAGATATTAAAGGCAAGTGGAAAACTCGAAGAACTATTTTTTATTGGTTTCTCATCTTCCTCTACCTAGTACTTCCATGGATTTATATCAATGGAAGTCAAATTATTTTACTAGACCTTCCTAATAGAGAGTTTCATATCTTTGGTACAGTTTTTTACGGCCACGATGGACCATTACTATTATTTCTCATTTTGGGTTTTATCATACTCATTGCTTTTATTACTAGCATCTGGGGTAGGGTTTGGTGTGGGTGGACCTGTCCGCAAACAGTTTTCATCGACGCTATTTTCAGAAAAATCGAACGATTTGTAGAGGGAAGCGCAAGAGCAAGAAAAAAACTAGATCAGTCACCTTGGAACATCGAAAAAATCTCTAAGAGGAGTATTAAGTGGTTACTCTACCTAATAGTATCCCTTCATATTGTTCATTCATTTCTGGGTTATTTTGTTGGAACACATAAGTTATTTTTCATTTCACTACAATCTCCTCAAGAAAATTGCTCTCTATTTCTAACCATGTTAGTGATGACTGCTATTATACTTTTTGACTTTGGTTGGTTTCGTGAACAATTTTGTATCATTGCTTGTCCATATGGTAGATTCCAAAGCGTGGCCATGGATGATGACTCACTAATCGTTGCCTACGATAACAAAAGAGGAGAACCAAGAAGAAGTAAATCAATTCCAAAGGATAAAGAGGGTGATTGCATCAATTGCAACCATTGTGTCAAGGCTTGTCCCACAGGAATAGACATTAGAAACGGTACTCAACTTGAGTGTATTGCTTGCACAATGTGTATTGATGCCTGTGACAATATAATGGAGAAAGTTAAAAGACCCAAAGGATTAATTCGCTACACTACCGAAAATAGCTTGCAGGGAAGTCAATCACCAAAAGTAAAAGTTAGAAGCTTAATTTATTTAGCGATCCTTGGGGCCATATCCTATGGACTCATTTTTAGCTTAAACCTCAGACAGGACATGAAGGTACGAGTCTTGCGTGGACAACAATCTCAAGCCTATCAAACTTTAAATAGCTCTGATGGTAGCATCAAGATAGTAAATCATTTTCGATTGAAACTTTATCAATCCGGTGGTCACAGAGAAGCTATGCATGTTAGAGTTGAGAATAAATATATAGAGTCTATTGAAACAATTATACCAATGGAAGAAATTTCATTTACCAAAGACAA
>JBFKKF010000507.1:0-2081 GCA_041631355.1 Bacteriovoracaceae bacterium
ACTGGCTTCTTATATAAAGTGCTAGTTTTTTTCAAATCGTAAATCAGGATCTTTATAAAATGCTTCTAGAAGATCTATTTTTAATAGGGCGTTTGCCTCTAAAGATTCCACGGTATTTATCACATTGATTAATTTATTACGCTGAGGAAATGGAACTCCTTCAAACTCTTTCTCGGCATTAATTTCAAGAAAAACCTGTCTAAATGACTTAGTAAAAGGCTCTGTAAACTAGTGGCGAATCACTCATTATAAATCGAGATAATTTTTTTCTTGAACAACCCACTTGATTGGTTAAAATATAAACACAGGCTCCAAGGAGTATGAGCCAAAGAAAGCCAAAATAAACTAATAAATATAACTCTTTGGTTTTTATCAGGAATTCTTAAAAAAGGATTGTGATCATGGTTCCTATCGTTGCAATTTTGATTCTAGCTACATTTATTATCGTCGGTGTACTTAACAATACTCGCGCAACAAATAACGATGACTTCTTCTTAATGGGAAGAAAAGCTAGATCTTCAGATTATGTAATTTCGACAATCGCCTACAACTTTCAAGTAGCTATAAC
The DNA here is from genome assembly GCA_041631355.1 of Bacteriovoracaceae bacterium. Lineage (GTDB taxonomy): Bacteria > Bdellovibrionota > Bacteriovoracia > Bacteriovoracales > Bacteriovoracaceae. The sequence goes on from JBFKKF010000507.1 coordinate 569, forward strand.
AATCTATTTTATTTACTGGGGTTTTAAATATGGCTGGTCTAATATCATATTCCTAGCCTCTTGGGGTATCGGGATTTTGTTTTACTCAAAGTTCTCCCACCACCTTTACCTACATCTCTCAAAAAGAATGACTTACTTTAATATACTTTTTGAGCGATCGATTTATAAAATTACAGCCATAATGTTTTTTGTTGTAAGTTTAATTGGGTTAATTTACACCGAACTTCACTTTGCGACATCATTTATTACCCTTGCAACGATGAAGCAATTTAACCTTCCAGAAAACGATGGCTATTACTGGTTATTCTTCATTGCAATAACACTTACCGTAATTTTTTACTCGTTACTTGGTGGTATGAGGAAAATTATCGTTACAGATAAACTTCAATTCGGTCTTGGACTTTTCGCAATTCAATTATTATTTGCAATTCTAATCCCTCAAACATCGGAAAGGGGTTTTTATACTCTGCTCACTTCATATGGTCCAATTATTATACTTTTTGCTGTTGTTTTGTACTTATGCGTTCCTCGAAATAGCCTAACTGATAAAGGAGCTAAAACTAAAGCTGATCTCGCGCCGATCATACTGACTTCGCTTGGGTTTGCAGTTTTATTAGTTAACTTTATCAATCACTTATCTTATTCTGTGAACCTCGATCAGCCAGCAATTTTACCAAAGGGTATATTTTCATTATTTCAAGAACCAAATGCGATTTGGCCCGTAATTGGATTTTCAATTGCAAATATAATATGGCAGTTCGGTGACTACACTGCTTACCACAGACTTTCTTTCATGCGGTTCTCAGGTGACGTTAAATATGATGTTAGAAAAGTTAAAAACTCTATCCAAAAGACCGCTTTGCTTTCTCCATTAACTTGGTCATTTGGTATTTTTTTAGGAATGGTCATTAACGTATCAGGAATTGTTGAACAAAGTTCAGAGCAAGTAGTCCAATCATTTTTTAATTATTTATTATCAATGTCTCAAGATGGCGATTTATTGTCTAGCTTAGGCCTTGTTTCAATTACTATTTTCTTCACATGTATACTATTAAGCACCGTCGACTCGGGAATTATAAGCATGGGAAAACTTATTATTAATGAGTCTTTATTCAAAAGCAATGCCGAATTCTCTCGCGTAATATCATTATGCACTGTATCGTTGATCATTATAGCTCTTGGAGTCGCTCATTCAGAATTCAAAGTAGATATTTTAGTTGCACTAAATTTGTTCTATGCATGGGGAATTGTATTTGGCCCTCCTTTTTTGTTTAAATTAATCAATCAAGAAGTAAGTAATACTAGGTGCTTTTGGGCAGCAGTGCTTGGGGCAATATCAGCAACGTTAGTTGCAATAAACTCTCAAAATGTTCCATTTTTGATTTCGTCCACATTGCCATCCACTGTAGGTATTTTAATTTCATTGGCAATAATGTTATTTGACAGTAACTCACTAAAAACAGCGCAGCATCTTAACTTGAGGAGTTTTGGTAATGAGCGTAACTAACCCCCC
>JBFKKF010000508.1:0-2077 GCA_041631355.1 Bacteriovoracaceae bacterium
CAGGAGCTTTTAATCAATTAGATGAATTCAGATCCCCACTTCTAATTGGTTTCAATGCGTTTGCAGGTCTCATGCAAAAAGTAATATTTGGAGATTATTTCTATATACAGGCCATGCAGTCAATTCCTAATAATAATCGTTTAACTAAAAGAATTGGTACTGTTGATCAGGGAACTCCCTATTTTGGTATGGCCACCATCGGTACAAAAATTGGGAGTGAGTTATATTTTCTGGGGGAGGTCTCTCATTACTCTTATAATGATCTTTCTTCAAATATTGCAGAGAAGTCCAAAGAGTTTGGAAACTCCACATCTGGAATAGGCGAGCAGACTTCGTTTCTCTATGACTTTGAAGGAGTTAATATTTATTTGGAGTCTCAAATACCGATCTCTAAATGGGGTGTAAGGTTTGGAGGAGAATACCTATATAATGACTTAGCTCCCAATAAAAGAAATACAGGTTATCTTTTTAGAGGTGGATTTTATTATGGTTCAACAGAAATATTTGTAGAAAACTATCGTAACGAATCAGATACTTCCCCAGGTTTTTATAACTCTAGAATGTATGGACATAATAATATACAGGGAAGTGCAATTGGTGTTCAATTTGATGATAAAAAATATCTTTTCAACGCAAGATTTACAAATTTTTCACCTATAGAAGATAATAGTCTACAAAGAGAGACAGATATATTTCGTATGAGTTTCTCTTATAAAATATAATTATTTTTTATTCCAAGGAGCTACCCAAAATAATAGTAGCATTCCAGGAAGAGCAAATAGCGTGCAGATTAAAAAGTAATTAGTATATCCAACCCCGTCAATTTGACCTAGGGCCGAGTAAAATAAGGACGTCTCATCTTTGACTCCCTCAACAAGAATTCCTGAAAGAATACCTGTAAAAGATTTTGGAAGGGCAAATAAAGAAGATAATAGTGCCAGTTGAGTTCCAGTAAAACTCTTATTGGTGTTTTTAGCAATAAAGGCCATAAGTGCTGCTGAACCAAGACCCACGCCAAGATATTCAAAAGCTACTACAACTCCTAACATCCAGATAATAGGGCCCATTTCATTTAGAATAGCAAATCCAAGAATTGACATCATTTGGATCACACCAAAAATCCAAAGGGATTTATTAATTCCAAGTTTGTACATGAGCATGCCACCTAGGAATCCACCAATTATCATTGACCAAAGCCCAACGACTTTTGCAACGGTTCCAATTACAGTGGTAGAAAAACCAACGTCAATATAGAAAGGTGTTATAAGGGATGTGGCCATCACATCACCAAATTTATAAAAGAAAATAAAGGCGAGGATCAATAAACCTGATTTCATAGTATCTCGTTGAAAGAACTCTACAAAAGGTTTGATAACAGCGTCTTTAAGGGTTTGTGGAGCTGAGTCCGTAGGAATTTCACTGATGAGTACAGTATGTGCTATTGGAATGAGCATAAAGCCAGAGATGACAAAAAAGACTTGTGACCAACTCATATAATCCGCTAAAATTAATCCGAGACCACCAGGAATAAAACCTGCTACCCGGTATGCATTTGCATAATAGGAATTACCTAGTCCGAGCTCTTCGTCTGGCAGTAACTCTCTTCGGTAAGCATCTAAGCTTATATCTTGAGTGGCCGAAAAAAATCCAATCGCAAGACCTACGTATAAAATATATTCGATATGGGCACTTGGATCCAAGAGAGCGCAGGCCCACATGGATAAAAATAAACAGATCTGGGTTAAAAACATCCAACCTCTTCTTCGCCCCAAGATTGGAATCACATATCTATCTAGGGCGGGTGCCCAAAGATATTTAAATGAATAGGGAAGCATGACAAGACCAAAGAAACCGATAGTTTTTAAATCAACTTTCTCTGCTCTTAGCCAGGCAGGAATTAATTGTGCTAAAAAGTAGAGAGGAAGACCGGCACTAAAGCCATTGAAAATACAAATGAGCATTCGCTTGTTCACTAATGCTTTTAAAAGTCCATCTCTTGTTTTTAGCATACTAAATTCCTTATAATAGATCTTTTAAATGATCAGATGAGCTGTGATCGATATCAGCATGAAGTGAG
>JBFKKF010000509.1:0-2072 GCA_041631355.1 Bacteriovoracaceae bacterium
AACTCCTACCAAACGTTACAAAGAACTTCACCACCCAACTTCATCGCTTTAGCTTTTCTTGAAGAAACAACTCCAGCAGAAGTAGATACAACAGAAACACCTAGGCCACTTAGAACCCTTGGCATCTCTCTATATCCTTTATAAACCCTTAATCCAGGCTTTGAAACTCTTTGAATACCAACAATAGCACCTTCTTTAAGGGCTACTCTTAGTGTTAAGTTATTATCTTTAGCAACAAGTTTAAAATTCTTAATGAAACCTTCTTCTTTAAGAACTTTACAAACATTTGCTTTAATTTTACTTGCCGGCATATCTACTTTTGTATGCCCAGCTCTCGCACCATTTCTAATTCTTGTAAGCATGTCTGCTACAGGATCTGTCATCATAGTCTTTTTCTCCTACCAGCTAGCCTTAGTTACCCCAGGAATCATCCCTTGGTGGGCCAATTCTCTAAAGGTTACTCTGCTTAGCTTAAAGTCACGATAGAACCCTCTAGGTCTACCAGTTACTTCACATCTATTTCTTACTCTAATTCTACTTGTATCTCTTGGCATTCTTTGAAGCTTAACCATTGCTTCGTCTCTTTCCTCATCAGATAAAGATTCGTTAATGATTTTTGCTCTTAATTCTGCTCTTTTAGCCTCATACTTTTCAGCTAATTTTCTTCTTCTATTGTTTTTTGCTATTGAACTAACTTTGGCCATAATATTCTTCCTTATTTCTCTTTGAAAGGCATTCCAAACATCTTTAATAGATCTCGGCCTTCCTCATTAGTTTTTGCAGTTGTTACGAAAGAGATACCCATACCTCTAACTTTATCAATCTTATCGTAGTTGATTTCAGGGAACATAATTTGCTCTTTAACACCTAAAGCGTAATTTCCTTTACCGTCAAACGCTTTGGGATTAAGACCTCTAAAGTCTTTTACTCTTGGAAGAGAAAAACTAATTAGTCTATCAAGAAATTCATACATCTTTGCGCCTCTTAGAGTAACAGCTGCACCAAGTGCCTGACCTTCTCTTAGTTTGAAAGATGCGATTGAGTTTTTAGCTCGTGCAATGACTGGTTTTTGCCCAGAGATTGCAGCAAGGTCACTAATAATACTTTCTACTACTTTTCCGTTAGTAACTGCATCTCTAGTCACGCAGTTAATAACAATTTTTTCCAACTTAGGAATTTGATGAACATTTTTATAGTTATACTTATCCATCATCTTACTTTTAATCTCTGATTTATACAGAGTTTTCATTCTGGTTTCCATGGATAACTCCGATTATGCTAATTCAGAACCGCAAGTTGTTGCGACTCTAACTTTTTTTCCATCTTTATTTTCAATTCTTACTCTTGTTGCCTTACCTGTTTTTGGAGAAACAACAGCAACATTACTTATGTGAAGTGGCTTTTCGATCTCAGCAAAACCACCTGTTGGGTTTTCCTGAGTAGGTCTTTGAGCTTTCTTAATCACATTAATACCTTCAACAAGTACTGTGCTCTTTTTAAGGTTGATTGACTTAACAACACCTTTTTTATTCTTATCTTTTCCAGCTAAAACAACTACTTCGTCTTTTACTTTTAGTTTTTGCATGACTTCCTACCTATTCCTATAATACTTCAGGAGCTAGAGAACAGATCTTCGTAAAGTTCTTATTTCTTAATTCTCTTGCTACAGGTCCAAAGATACGAGTTCCAACAGGATCCTGACCTTGAGTTCCTAAAATAACAACACTATTTTTATCAAAGCGAATGTATGAACCATCATCTCTTCTAATAGGATATTTAGTTCTGACAATAACTGCTTTTTTAACATCACCTTTTTTAATTTTACCACCTGGTAATGCTTGTTGAACTGCAACAACAACTACATCACCTAAGTTTGCAGACATTCTTCTTGATCCACCAAGAACCTTGATACATTTGACGACTTTCGCCCCAGAGTTATCTGCTACTTCTAATTTACTTTGCATTTGAATCATAACAATCTCCGCCTCTTAGTTAACTGAGGTTAATTCCCACTTTTTAAGCTTAGAATATGGCCTTGATTCGATAATTGTTACATTATCGCCCATCTTAGC
>JBFKKF010000510.1:0-2072 GCA_041631355.1 Bacteriovoracaceae bacterium
AACTCATTTCACCCAAGGGTATTGTCTATAAAAGAGTTCGGGATAAAACGGAGTTTGCCTATAATACTTCCCTGCCAGTTAAACGTATCCAACTCACTCGAGCTGATCGAAGCTTTACGTTAATACCAGGACAAAAAATTAATTTAAAACCAGAGCGCTATCAGTGGAAACTCATATTAGAGGACCAGAGGGTGATCTCTCCAGTTGAAAACTTTGATCTCATTAAACTGGTTTCCGCCCCCGAATTAATCTACCCAATGAATGACTTTCAATATATTGCCTACTCCCTGCCCATCTCTATGACTTTTCGATGGAAATCCATTGCCCCTGTCATTCTTGATATTTCAAGTAAGAACACAACTTATAAAAGTAAACTCTCTAGCATGAATGAGACGACGGTAGACTTTGACCAACCTGGTACCTACTTTTGGAAGACCAAGGTTAATGGTAATTTTATTCAATCCCCATATAACTTGGCACGAAAAATCCATATCGACTATATCAACCCTGAAAACGAAGCCGTATTAAAAATTGAGCTGAGAAAGCCTAATCAATTAGCGCGTTTTCAGTGGAGTAATCCTAGTAAGGGTAAGAATAAATTTATCCTCGCCAAGGACCCTACATTCAAAACGATCCTTAAATCAATAAAGAGTACCTCTGATAACGTCAGTGTCGGTCTTAAAGAATTAGGGACGTATTATTGGAAGGTAGAAAGTGAGGGTAAAATTGTACCTCAGAAAGTCATCATTACGCCAACTCCTCCTCCAAGTAAGGCTCCAAAAGTAAAAAATATTAAACAGAAGATAAAAGCTAAAAAAACTTCTCTGTTGTACCAAGTTTTTAATCTTATTATACCTTCCGCCCATGCTGCCCCTGAATTGGAAAAGGTGCCGATTAAGTGGGAAAAGATTGAAGATGCTAAAAGCTATGAAATTGAGATCTATCGCAATAATTCTTTAAAACCAATTGAGGTAATTCAATCTCGCAAAAATCATATTAAATGGAGTCCACCTGGGATTGGAACCTATTCCTATAGGGTAAGGTATAAAGATTTTTGGGATCGCTTCTCTCCATTTTCCCAAAAAGCTAAACTTCAACTATTAGCCGACGATCTTTTGAAAAAGAAAAAGCATGAAGTAAAAAGCCCTCCACCCGTTAAGGCGAAAGTCGCTAAAAAACTTAAGCCAAAGCCCCCTAGTAAACCGTCTAGACCTGAACTTTCACTATACTATATCAGCTCAACGATAGATTACCTCCAGCAAGACAGTGATAGCTACAGTATAGAGGGACAAAGTAATACCGGACACGGCCTATATTATAAATCAAATTGGAGCTGGAAAATGATCTCGCCGGATATCAGCTATACATCCCAATATGGAAATGTATTCGATGAACAACAATTTTATTTACGCCAAATTGATCTTTTATTAAGTTACCCCGTTCCCTACCTAGACTTTGCCTTAGTGCTAAGTAGCTTAAATGTCTCCTCCTATGAAACTCAAAATAGCTCAGCTAAGTTTTCATCCGGAGATCAAATAAATTCAATTGGGCTACGCCTCTCAAAAACACAAAAAATTGGCACAAATCATGATTTTTCGATATATTTTATTTATAAGGGCGGACAATTTTCGGAAACAAGCTTTGGCATAAATTATGAATATTATTGGAAAGAAGTATTTTCTCCCCTCTTTGGAGTGAAAAAGTCTACTTTTGATATAAATACGTCAGATCTCGACTTATCTCTTGAGTCATTTCAAATACTTGTCGGATTCAAATCTTACCTATAAATAAAAATAATTTCTTAACATTTCGGCTTCGTGTTGAAAAACTGTCAGTAATTTCAGGTAATTAAGGCACTTACCACTCAAGGAAACCTTAGTAGGAGACTTGGGTATTTTCATGTTCCCACCGATAATAAGGCCATGAAAAAGATTATAAGCCTAAGCGCATTTATTCTATTATTTGTTTCTTGTACTGGTGACTCAGGTCCGGCCATTGAAGACGCCTTCAAGGTTGATAACAAAGTCTCTGGTTCCACCCAAAACGGACTTTGCTATGTGGATCAATACGCT
>JBFKKF010000511.1:0-2061 GCA_041631355.1 Bacteriovoracaceae bacterium
CTTATGAATAAGTTTCATGTTGATGCTATTCCCCATATTATTTGTGGAGGCTTCACTAAGGAAGAAACAGAAAATGCGCTAATCGATCTGGACTTTCTCGGTATAGACAATGTTTTGGCCCTAAGAGGTGATGCAATTAAATCTGAAAGTCGGTTTAATCCAACTCCAGGGGGACATAATTACGCCAGTGAATTAATTGAACAAATTACGGAAATGAATAATGGGAAATACCTTAGTCAGGAAGTTGAGAATGCATTTCCTACTAATTTTTGTATTGGTGTTGCCGGATACCCTGAAAAACATTTTGAAGCTCCTAATTTTAATACTGACTTAAACTTTCTAAAACAGAAAGTTGACTTAGGGGCAGAGTATATTGTGACCCAAATGTTTTTTGATAATTCTAAGTACTTTAAATTTGTAGACGATTGTCGCGCCATTGGAATCAATGTCCCTATCATTCCAGGACTCAAACCATTGAGTACTGCCAAACAACTTACTATCCTCCCTAGTATTTTTCATATCGATATGCCAGAGGATTTAGTTAAAGAAGCCTTGAGATGTAAAAATAATCAAGAATGTAGACAGGTAGGAATTGAATGGGCCATTGAACAGTCTAAAGAATTAAAAGAAAAAGGTGCACCTTGCCTTCACTTCTACTCCATGGGGAAAAGTGAAAATATTGTAAAGATAGCAAAAGAGGTATTCTAATGCTTCCCTATCACAAATCACTCGTCATTATTCCAACCTACAATGAAATTGATAATATTGATAAAATGTTATCAACACTCATCGAGCTATACCCGAAGTTAAATATTCTTATTATTGACGATGGTTCGCCAGATGGTACAGCTAATGTGGTGAAAAGTTACCAAGAAAAGAACCCCAAAGTAAACCTCATTCAAAGAAGTGGAAAGCTTGGCCTAGGAACCGCTTATATTACAGGCTTTAAATGGGCACTAGAAAGAGACTTCGCATTCATTTTTGAAATGGACTGTGACTTCTCCCACGACCCCAAGGATCTTCCAATTTTATTAGAGGCGGCTCAAACCAATGACCTTGTTATTGGTTCAAGGTATGTAAATGGGATTAGGATTATCAATTGGCCATTTAGAAGGTTATTACTTTCTTACTGTGCTAGTATCTACACCCGCATCATTACTGGATTGAAAATTAAAGATGTAACTGGAGGTTTTAAATGTTTTTCGCAAAAAGCACTCAGAAGTATTGATTTAAATAATATTTTAACTAACGGTTACTCATTTCAAATAGAACTCAACTATAAAGTTTGGAGCCAAGGTCTAAGTGTTAAAGAAGTGCCTATTGTCTTCACAGAGAGAAGAGATGGACAGTCCAAAATGAACGGTGGCATAGTCCGTGAGGCAATCTTTGCTGTCATTACATTAAGAATGAAAAAAATACTGGGAGTTCTTAACTAAATGATTAACCAAATAGTCATGGCGGATACCAAATTATTTCTTTGGCTAAATGGCCTACATAACGATTTCTTCGATTTTCTCATGTTGCAACTTTCCTATAACACTTGGCTATTTCTTAGTTTTATTGTCTTACTCATGTACTTAGGATTTAGAGTCTGGAATACGAAAATTTTTATTGGTTTCTTTTTTTGCCTGCTGGCCTTTGGTGTCAGTGATTTCACTTCAAGTAAAATTTTTAAGAAGAATTTTAAAAGGCTAAGACCTTGTCATAATCAAGTCCTAAAAGATAAAGTTCACCTCGCAGGTAAAAAATGTTGGGGAGGTAAATATGGATTTGTTTCATCCCATGCGGCCAATAGTTTTGCGATCACAATGTTTTTTTGGCTATTATTGAGAAGGTATTATAAAAAAATGGGAGTAATTTTTATTTTGCCATTTTTGATATCATATTCGAGAATTTATCTGGCCAAACATTACCCCTTAGATATTCTTGGAGGAGCAATCTTAGGCATAATCATTTCATATGCTTTTTACAGCATATTTATCAGGCTAATCAAAAACTATTCTTCAGTTCCACAGTTATAATATTACCGTTTACTTTGACTCGATCTAACTTCAGCCGTGA
>JBFKKF010000512.1:0-2056 GCA_041631355.1 Bacteriovoracaceae bacterium
CTGCTTGCATTGCCTGCTCTAATGCCTTCATATCAATAGGAAACCAGGCCCTGGCCATTAACATAAATCCCATCTCAAGAGGTAAAAAACCGTTAGGAAAAATCCAGTCAAATTTATTCTTATTTTGAACAGTCTCTCCAATTCCATAGAGGTCATACATAGATGCACCGTATCCATGAAACAAAATAATAGCTGTTTTGGAATTATTATCGATCTTTAAATATTCGAGGTTTGACTCTTTTTCTTTATAAACTTGAGGTGTCATATGGACCACTCCTAAATATTTTGCCATAATCCATAAATGAATAAGGGTATAATTAATATTATTCTTGCAAGCTTCTTTTTTAGCATAATTAATGCGTTAGTAAAATATTTTGATCGCATTCCAGCTTTAGAAATTGTTTTTTTTAGATCATCGGTATCATTAATACTTTCCTATTTTTTTATCAGGAAGAAAAGTTTGGCTGTATTTAATCCCCATTCGAAGCTACTCTTTGCAAGGGGGCTTTCAGGTGCAATTGCTCTCTCATTATATTTTTATACAATTCAGAAAATCCCCCTTGCCACCGCTGTGACAATTCTCTACTTAGCTCCAATCTTCACAATTATTATCGGTATATTTCTTAATAAAGAGTCACCTCAAAAAATGCAATGGCCATTTATTATTCTGACCTTTATTGGAACGTTATTAATGAAAAATTTTGATCCAAGAATTGAATTAATACACTTTTTCATGGGGCTAACGGCGGCTTTCTTCGCAGGACTTGCCTATAATATAATTCGAATGCTTAAAGGAAAAGCAGACCACGATTTAATTATATTTTATTTTCCTCTAGTAACTATCCCAGTCATTTCGCCTTTTGTAATTACTCAGTGGATAAGTCCTACTTTTGAGGAACTTGTCGGTTTGATTGGGATAGGAGTATTAACTCAAATTGCCCAGATCTTTATGACCAAAGCATACACTTTAGAGCCTGCTGCTAAGATTAGCCATTATAACTATCTAACTAGCTTTTATGCATTTCTTACTGGCATAATCTTTTTTGACGAATATCTAAATACAGTCAGTATAATAGGACTTATCATTGTATTTTTTGGTATTATACTTACCAGTAGGTATGCGGCCTCAAAGTAGCGATTACTTTTTAATTTTCAGAAGAAAGTCTTGCATGAGTTTTTTAATTATTTGAACTTCGTTTTTCAATTGAGGAACTTTGCTATGAATCTTTTTTAATTCGTTGGTTACTTGGTGGTCTAACAATTTGACTTCTGAAACATATTCAACGAGATATTTTTTTTCGGCTTCTGCTACTGCCACTTTTATTGCGGCTTCATTTTGTACTTCATGTAATTGCTGTCTTAGACTAGCAATTTCTTCTCTAAGGATTTGAATATCACTTCCACCACCTTGCCCAGGTGAGCTACTTGTGGATTCTTTTCTCAACGGACGCACATTTGAGCTAGTTTGAGTTGAGGTGGATTCTTTCTTTTTAGGCACAGGCGATGGTCTGGTACTATTTCGAGTACTACCCCCTTGGGAAGTTGCAAAAGTTACATCAACACCTACATCTAAGGCGTCTCCTTTTTGTCCTTCTTCCTCATCTTCAAATTCAAGATCTAAGTCTTCAATTGCCATATTTTCAATACCTTCCATGCCCTATTTCGCATGTTTTCGAATAATATATCGGCAAGTTAGGACAAATACTTAACTATTTTTATCTACTGCTAAATAGATTTTAATGAGCTAACGTATTGTAAATTAATGGATTATTGATAAAATATATCTAAAGGAAGTTAAATGAGTGAAAAAGAAGACGACAAACCTACTGTAGTCCTAGATTTTAATAAAATTAAAGAAGAACTCAATAAAGATGAAGAATTGAGTACCGCTGACAATATAGAGAACTTGTTTAACACTCCACCAGCTCAAGACGAAACATTTGCTCCAGAAGCAAACCAAATTACCAAGAATGTACTGCTATTTGAGTATGAACAAAATTATTTCTCGGCCAATCGAGATATATTTTGTCATAACCTAGATAGTAAAATTGTAGAA
>JBFKKF010000513.1:0-2037 GCA_041631355.1 Bacteriovoracaceae bacterium
CCACACTTACCCCGAACTTGGGAGTGGTTAAAGTAAACGATGACTCTTTAGTCGTAGCCGATATTCCAGGTTTGATTGAGGATGCAGCTGAAGGAAAAGGACTTGGGATCCAATTTTTGAAACATATCGAAAGAACATCTGCCTTAATCCACTTAGTGGACTGCTCCATGCTGCTTGAGCCTTATGAAGCAATTGATGACTACTCCACTGTAAGAGCGGAACTTTTAAAATATGAAGATACAATTGCCCTCAAACCAGAGGTTGTGTGCTTAACCAAAATTGATGCAATGACCGAAGAAGAAATTGATAAATTTGTCACCGAGATGCAAAGACATATCGATAGAAAAGTTCTTCCAATATCCAGTGTTTCTGGCCGAAACCTTGATACATTAAAAGAAATTATGTTAAAAACAAAGCATCATCACTCCCAGAAGGAAAAGATAAATAATGAGCAAGCCCTACATTCAACAAGAAGTTAAAAAAATATTTAATTCAAAAGAATTTCCTCAGAGTGCCGCTCTCTCTGCAGCTTGGATTGTGGCCCACTTTAAAGGGGTCAATATTAAAATTTATGACACCAAAGATAAAAGCTCTCTTTGCGACTATAACTTAATCGCATCTGCTGAAAATACAACCCAGGCCCGGGCCATGGTTGATGAAATTACCTACTGTTTAAAACAAAATGATATGGAACTAACCTCTGTAGAAGGCTTAGATGATGCGGAGTGGATCCTTGTTGATCTGGGAGATATCATTGTTCATATTTTCCAAGAGACTGCAAGAGAGGTTTTTGATCTAGACCAATTATGGGGAGAATGTCCTCAGGTGGAGATTCCACAGGAATACTATTTTGGCTCCAGCGAAGTTGTTAAAGAAAAAAAAGATCACTCTGAAAACTATTTCTAAATTTCAATGAAGCAATCACATATCATCGCTGTTGGAAAGCTAAAGGATAAACACCTTGAAAGCCTTGAGACGGACTATCTTAAGCGAATAAAAAGACCCAAGCTTATCATTCATGAAGTCAAGGCCAATGCAGAAAACAGAGATCTTGAAGCCGCCAATATTTTGAAAAAGATAGAGGCAATTTCAAATTCGCCTTTTATTGTCGTCATGACAGAGTTTGGAAAACAAATGGATAGTCCCAAGTTTTCCCGGTGGTTTTATAGCAAAGTCGAAGAAGATAGAGATCTCTTTTTTGTTATCTGTGGTGCTGAGGGACCTGGAAAGTCATTGCTAGAGAGATGTCAGTATAAACTCTCACTTAGTGAGTTTACTTTTCCTCATAAAATCGCAAGATTATTACTCGTGGAACAGCTTTATCGGGCCCAGACTATTTTTGAAAAGCATCCCTATCATAATTAGAAATCGAGTCTAATTCCCATACGAAGTAAGTTATCTTTATTACGACCTAGACCCTCATCTTCTAAAACATAATTTCTATCAATACGATCATATTCCACAAAGAAGTTCATAGTGGTATTTTTCACTGATTTAAAAGGAATTTCAGCACCAATATATGTTCCACGCTCATTAAACTTCTCGTTTTTCTGTTTATAAGCTCCTGCATACCCATATACTTCAACTCCATCAAGTACCTCAACATTTCCACCCAGTGAAACCTCCGTAGTATAAAAATTCTTACCTCTAACATCTGTTGTGACCCCATCAATATAGTCTTCAGATTGAGCATAACCACCCAAACCTAGTCTTGCTGATACGTCTAACTCGATAGGACCTAAGCTTATATATTTTCCAACATTCAGATCCACCATACTTACCTTTTGATTTTCTCGAACTGCAAAATTATTATAGTCCACATAATCAAGTGATAGCCCTGTCACTAAAATATAGAAATCTTCTTCTCCGTAGTATTGTAATGTGGCCAAGTCAGTATAGACTTTCATCTTTTCACCATCTCCAAGGGCAATTTCTAAGGAAGTTGGTACCAAGTTCAGTTCTAAACTTTCTGATAATTCCAAATCAAATCCATTATAATTAGCAATCAAAACTCCACTGGGCTCATACTTGCCATCA
>JBFKKF010000514.1:0-2033 GCA_041631355.1 Bacteriovoracaceae bacterium
CCTCTGAGTTCCATAGCAATTTGTTTATTCGACACTCCTAAACGTCTAGCTTCTGACTCATCAATATCTACTATTATTTGACGCTTGCCTTTTTCGTAATCCATTTCCGCTGTAATCACCTCCGAAAATGTCCGTAATTTATCTTCAACCTTTGCTGACACTTCGACCAACTCATTCAAGTCTTCACCAGAAATTTCAATATTAATAGGCTTCCCCGAAGGAGGACCATGCTTACGTTTATCAAGAGTAAAAACATAGTCTTTTGTCACAAGTTTTACTTTATCCGAAATAGCTTTTATGATCTCATCAGTTGTTCTTTCTCTAAAATCTTGCATTTTTAATTCAAGAAAAATTGCTCCATAGTGAGAACCTGTTTTTTGGGCGCCTCCTCCCCTCGAGGATTGTTTTCCAACCATACTTCTAAAGGTTTCAAGCTCATCATCTCTTACTTCTTCCATGATGACCTTTTCCATGTCTTTTAGTATTTCATCTGTTCTAGACAAGGGAGAGCCTACTTTCCCTTTAATATTTAAGTAAACAAAAGTAGCATCATCAGATGGAAACATTTCGATTCTCATTCCCTTTACCACGAGAAGAACTGACAGGATAAACAGAATAATAAAGGTAGAAATCGTTGTGATGGTGTGCTTTAAACAAAACTTCAACGTGCTTTCATAGAATTTTAAAAGCGGTTGATACCAACGAGTTCTTTCTACATTTTTATTTTTACCGGAAAAGTCAGCAAGATGCCCCGGAAGAATAATGAAACATTCAAACCAGCTTGCCAATAAACAAATAATAACAACAGCAGGAACGGCCCACAGAAACTTGCCCATTATCCCTTCCATGAAAAAGAGTGAGGAAAAAGCGATCATAGTAGTCAGTACAGTAGATGTTACCGGTGCTAATGTTTCAGCCGCTGCAGTTTTAGCCGCCTCCTTGGGTCCAAGTCCTTTCTCCCGTAATTGATAGTACTGTTCAGCGACTATAATCGCATCATCAACCAACATCCCCAGGACGAGTATAAGACCAAACATTGATATAAGATTAATTGTTATTCCCAAGCTATCCATTAACGAAAATGCTACAAGGAACGCAAATGGAGCTCCCAAAGCAGTAATTATAGAAACTCTTAGGTTGATAAATAAAACTAAGCATAAGATGACAAGAATAATTCCCTGTAGACCATTCTGACTAAGAACTCCAAGTCTTCGTTTAACAAAAAATGAAAGATCTCGAAATTGCAAATACTGAACACCCCTTTCTTGTGTCAGCTCTTTCATACTCTGCTTGACCTGTGCTGCTGTTTCGAGAACGTCTCCACTTTCTTTAGATTTAACTCCCAAGAATATTGCCGTTTTTCCTACCGCCCTTCCGATAGTTTTCTGCTCTTCCAGAATTCGACTTACTTGAGCAACGTCTTTTACTCTAATAGCATTTCCGACATCATTAGAGGTGATGACAATATCTTCGAGACTGGCCACGGTTTCATTTTCTTTTAAAGTTCGGACTAATTTCTCACCACTTGGATCCTTAATAGTTCCTGCGGTGATATTTACCTGACGATCTCTAATTGCATTAAGAACTTCAGTAATGGTTAAGTCTACTTGATTTAGTTTTTTTTCGTCTAAGGAGATATAGAACTGTTCATCTCTATACCCCTCAATGGCCACTTCTGATACATCACGAATTCTTTCTAATTTATCGCGAATGTATTTCGCATCAGCTCTTAGCTCCCATTCATCTTTGCCAAATATGGCAAATTTTATAAGTGACCTGTTTCGATTTGTAGCCTTTATAATAACTGGTGCTTCAACTTCGCTCGGAAGATTTGTTGAAATATCACTCAAGGCATTTCTAACTTCATCCAACACTTCATCAACATCATAATCCGCATCAATTTTGAGGGAAACAATAGAAACCCCTTCAACACTAAGCGCGTTGAGATCTTCAATTCCTTGTACCGCCTTTAATTCTCGTTCAACCTCGATCGTTACTAATTTTTCAACGTCTTCAGCTGCTGCTCCCTGGTA
>JBFKKF010000515.1:0-2031 GCA_041631355.1 Bacteriovoracaceae bacterium
CCTCTTTTGCCTTACTTTTTAGCCTAATTAAGTAATCCCCTGTGCGATCAGGGCTTAGACTATAACCCAGAGAAGTCATATACTCTGTAATTTTTAAGCGCAAAACTCTAGGGAAATCTTTATCCGCCTCAATGAAGATTTTACTAGAACCTTTTTTAGTATATCTTAGTCCATCAATTTGAACTGGTGTAACTCGTGCCTTAACACCCGCCCCATCCAGAAGGATGAGTTTTTCATTTAAAATTTCTCTTTTATTAAATAGGATATAAAGTTTTTTAATATATATTTTTTTCTTAAGATAGAACAAATGGCTCATCTCATCATCAATTTTTTCTAACTCTTCGGTGATTAATTTAATGGCAGTTGGTTTATGTAACGTGGCCAGGGAAAAACTTAAATTATCCATTTGGTAGCGATCTTTGATGGTAACACCTTTTAAAATATACTCTACCTCTTGGTTAATTTCATCATTAACATATTCACGCATTTTAGATTGCTCTTCTCCAGAAAAATCCTCTTTACTAAATAAGAAGTTAGATGTGATTTTTGTTTCAAAGATAGCAGACAGGGAATTTTTAGCATGAAGATCACTTTCTTTAAAATCCTGTCCTTCACCGGAAGCACATAGTTCATCGTCTTCACAACCCTCTTGCGCTGAATAGATCCAGGCCGGAGTCCCTTTGCCCTTTCTAATTTTTTCATGCTTAGGTGTCTGGGCACAGGAGATAATAAAAACTAAACCAACCAAAATGCTAAGATACTTCATACTCGCCTCGCTAAAACCTATTTAAGCTTATTTTATATCTCAATAAAGTCAACCACTGGGGCATAAAAAGACAGGTTGCGTTGGGGAAATTAAGTTTTTCTTTACTTGTTCAACTGGTAAGGTAAAATCTCATTTTTTATGATAAATATTATTAAATATAATTACTTAATTTGGAGGAAATTATGGAACACAAATTACCACAACTACCATGGGCCCAAGATGCCTTAGAACCGCATATTTCAGCGGAGACTATTAGCTTTCACTACGGAAAGCATCATAACGCATATGTGACTAAATTAAATGCTGGAATAGAGGGAACTCAATTTGCTGATATGTCTCTTGAAGATATCATCATGAAGTCTGAAGGTGGAGTATTTAACAATGCTGCTCAGGTATGGAATCACACTTTTTACTGGAACTGTCTTGCTCCTGGCAAAGGTGGAGCTGCCACTGGTGCAGTTGCAGACAAAATTAACGCTAAATGGGGTTCATTTGATAAGTTCAAAGAAGACTTTACCAATGCTGCAGCTACTAATTTTGGTTCAGGTTGGACTTGGTTAGTAGAAGCTAATGGTGAGTTAGAAATCTTTAATACAGCAAATGCTGATACGCCAATGAAGCATGGTAAAAAAGCTCTTATGACTATTGATGTTTGGGAACATGCTTATTACGTTGATTACCGCAACGCAAGACCAGATTATATTAAAGCTTTCTGGTCCCTAGTAAACTGGGATTTCGTAAATAGCAATTTATAAGCTAATTCATACGGCCGGGAGATCTCTTCTCCCGGTTCTTTTATCTTCTCTGATATTTTAATAACTCCTCCCCTAGCTCTAGCTCATCTATTGTCAAATATGGTATAAAAACCCATAATGGCATAATTTGATTTTAAATTGTACTTAACAGCTAGCGAGTAGATTATGATATATTTTATTAGATACGTGGTTTTTAATATCTTAATGTTTTTTACATTATTTCTAATTGCCCCGGTAACATTAATTAGGCCATTTAATACTAAAAATACTCACCTCTACACCAAAATATTCACTTTCCTTTGTCATTATTTATGTGGCATCCGAATGCATATTACTGGAAGAGAGTATGTAGAGTCGATTCGCCCGGCCATTGTAGTAGGAAACCACCAACATAATATTGATGTTCTTACTGTTGGTTCCATATTTAATGACCACACCGTAATCTTAGGCAAATATGAGTTAGGGTTTATTCCTGTATTTGGGCAAATCTATCTACTTTGTGGAAATATC
>JBFKKF010000516.1:0-2028 GCA_041631355.1 Bacteriovoracaceae bacterium
CCCAGCTCCAGTATAATGTCCTTGCTTTGGAAATCCTACAGCGAGGGTCATATCTGCTCGAACTGCATTACCTTGCATATCTCCAGTGTCACCTTCAATTCCTGAGGCAATATCTACTGCCACAAGATAGAGAGCATTATCATTAATATAATCGATTACTTCATAAATAAAATTTGATAAAGGAAGCTGAACACCCGTACCAAATAATCCATCCACAACCATGGTTGCACCCATTTGATCGAAGTAAGCCGAAACTTGTCCAACATCATCAATATAATTAATGGCCACTCCAAAGGATTTTGCCCTCTGTATTTGATCCAATGACTCCTGCTTATACTCACTTTCTGCGAATAAAAGAAATCCTCTACACTTATGCCCTTTATTAGTTAAATGCCTAGCAATGGCCAAAGCATCTGAACCGTTATTTCCCTTACCGATCAAAAAGAGAATTTCTTGATTAATCGAATTCGAGCTTAAAATTGAATTAATAACATTAGCGCCCTGAATACCCACATTTTCAATAATTAGTTTCTCTTCAAAGAAATATTCTTCTTTAGCGATTCTTTCTAATTCTTTCATCTCTGTGGTTGATACTATTCTCATATTGAGATCCTTTCTCTTATTTACCTATTTCTGATTTTACAACATCGACTATTTTATGACAGGACTCTGTTACCAAGTCCAGGTTCTCACCCTCAACCATAACTCTCGCTAGTTTTTCGGTTCCTGAGTACCTTAAAAGAACTCTTCCATTATTTGCTAGACTTGACTCAACGTCTTCCACTATCTTTTTAATATTAGGCACTGTACTAAACTCTTTTTTCTCACTGACTTCCACATTAACTAAAACTTGCGGCGTCAATTCGATATCTGCAATTAACTCATCTAAAGGCTTTTGATAGTACTTCATACACTCTATTACTTTTAGCGCCGCCAAAATACCATCCCCGGTAGTTGAGAAATCTTTAAAAATGATATGTCCACTAGGTTCTCCACCAAAGACCGCTTTAGACTTCAGCATACGCTCTACTATATAGCGATCACCAACTTGAGTTCGATAAAAATTTCCTCCCAGAGACTTTATATATTTTTCCAGACCGAAATTACTCATTAACGTGCCTACGACCTCATTATTTTCTCCAAGTTGTTTCGTATCAATCAAGTAGCGAGCAAGTAGACCAATAATCTTATCCCCCTCAATGGCTTCACCAGAATCATTAACCACAACCAATCTGTCACCATCACCATCGAGACAAATTCCAAGATTGGCACGATACTCCAATACTTTTTCTGCACAATTATCGGTATACAATGCACCTACATTTTTATTGATATTAGTTCCATTGGGAGAAGTTCCAATAGAGATAACCTCTGCTCCTAGTTCAGAAAAAGCAAGCGGGGCCACTTTATAACCTGCACCATTAGCTGCATCCACAACTAATCGCATTTCATCAAGAGTATACTCATCTGAAAGTGCTTGCTTTACTCTTACAATATAGCGACCTACAACCTCATCAAGTCTTTTGGCATTTCCTAAGTCTTGATCAAGCTTTTTAGGTATAAGCTTAGAGTCAAGTATCATTTTTTCTAACTCTAACTCTACTGAGTCCGGTAATTTATGTCCGGTACGATCAAATATTTTTATGCCGTTATCATAATATGGATTATGAGATGCACTTATCATAACACCTGCATCAGCTCTCATAGAATGGGTAACGAAGGCAACCCCTGGAGTAGGAAGTGGCCCAGTTAGAATTGCTTTTCCCCCTTGAGAACATACTCCGGCGGAAAATGCCTGTTCTAACATATAACAACTTAATCTCGTATCCTTTCCAATAATAATCATTGGTTTTTTATTGGTGGTAAAGCGTTGAAAGTATGCGGTCACAGCTCGGCCTAAATCAAATGCGACTTCTCCTGTCATAGGATAAACATTTGCTCTTCCGCGAATTCCATCTGTACCAAATAACTTTCTACTTTTCATATTTACTCCGTGATGATTTCAACTTTTTCCGGATTGATACGTAC
>JBFKKF010000517.1:0-2027 GCA_041631355.1 Bacteriovoracaceae bacterium
ATGGTTTTTGTTTCCATAGTCATTAATAAATACTTATAAGTATCAAGAGGTCTTTTTAACAAGTCAGAATATTCTAGTATTCCTCTGTTGGCCAAAACAACCTCTCCGTTGAGGCTAAAAAGATTAAGTGATTGCAAGCTTGGCGGTAGTGAAGCCAGTCTTTTGTCCATGGTGATTTGCTGTAATTTAGCATCAACGTGTAGTTGAGGTTCAATTGTTACGGCTCCAGTAGAATAGCGCTTATCAATATAAAATCTTTCTACTCGAATATGTTTATAGACTTGTTGAAAGTCACCTTTATAGTTTTTCAGTAAAGCATCAAAGATGAGTCTATTTCTTTTAGAGAGATCACCGTTATAGAGATAAGTTTGTTGAATTTGTAAATGCAGCTCAGGTCTATCTTTAAAGTGCTTATCAATTAGTGCTTGGCGAGTTTTAATTGGTAAGAGTAAGATCGGATGATCTTTAAGTTCACTGTTCATAATCGCTGAGATATCATGATCCTCTAGGTGGGCAAAGCTGGACATATGTTTGTCTACCTGTTTGGAACTTAAGCCCAAACTTCCTTTGATATAATTATCAATAGGAAAGATCCAGCTAAACGTATAAAGTGCTCCATTGTCTGTACGAGAGAAGTCTTCACAAGTTTTCATAATCTTTTTGATGATAGAAGATTTTGAAGAACCATTTGGCCCAACGAGGAGAATGAATTTATTATTAAAACCTTCTTCTGAGAAGTTAATCAGGTTTTTATAAATCTTATCTTGGGTTGCAAATTGTCCCGCAACCTTTGGAGAGTCGGGATGTTTCTTTTTAAAAAGTTTGTAATGGCCATCATCGGTTTTGCCATAATAATCAAACATATCTTTTAAATACATGGCCGTGGTACGCAAGTCCCGCTCAATATTTTTCTCAAAAATATCCATGTATTCATCAAATGAAAAAATTTCGTCAAATCTTTCTTCTTGATTGTTTACTTCTTCTAACCAATCCATATAAACTTCCTATAGGTATGAAAAAACTCTCAAATAAAAGTATACCAAAATTTTGGAAATTCTTTTCCCTGGCAATACTTTTGCCTCCTATTTCTTATTACTTACATGTTTCTAGAGTAATTGACTCAAGTAGGCCTTCAGACCAGGACTTTAATCAGGCGTTAGAGATTTTTCTGGAGCAATTAAATGAAACATGGAGCTTGGGGGATGTGATTGGAGAAACACAACAAGGTGTATGTGCGGATATTCCAACTAGCGCACATTTTGAAGAAGTGACCAAATGTAACTCTGATTACCTTAAATGCTTCTTACAAAAAAAATTGAAGTCTTCTGAAAAAGTATTCAAACCAGAACATTTTGAATTTGAGTGGCAGGATAAAAAACTTTACGAGGACAAGAGGGGGGTTATTAGACTAGTTTTTCAGGAGAAAAAAACTAAAAATAAATTTACTGTAGAATTAGAAAATAATTGTAACACTGTGGAACTAAAGTCAGGTATCTACTCATCAGGGCCTTCGGACGTTCAAGATCATATTTGGGATAACTATTTATATGAAATTCATGTAGACAAGTTTTATACGACTAATAAAGCGATTAGAAAATGGAAGGGGATCCTCGGTCATAATTCTGATGATCTTAAAGCTTCGGTTGATCTTAGCTTGGAAGAGCGAAGAAATTATTGTCACTCACAGGGAAAGCTTTTACTTCAAAGCCATGTTTTTGATGCCTTTTCTTATTATCCAGTAAAATTTGTCCATGGAGAGTATCAATATAAGTATAGATATCCATGGGGAAGAGAAAAAATTAGTACTGAGATTAATAAAGATTGGTGTGAGAGAATTTATACTAAAGAATGTTTAAATGAATTTGAGTTTAATAATTTTTCTCATATTGGAGTGAGCTGGGGAGGGATATTCCATACCATAGGAAGTCTTCCTGAAGTTTTTTATAATGTCTTTCTCTCACGTGCTAATTTAAAATTGTCGAGTCTTGAGTTAAGTAGAGAGAGTTATTGGCATAATAATGGCGTAA
>JBFKKF010000518.1:0-2017 GCA_041631355.1 Bacteriovoracaceae bacterium
AGTAAGACTTTATTCCTTTATAATGATTCATGAGATCAGCATATTCAGTAGAATCTATAAAGTGGTGATTAATTTTAAATTTTTTCGTTCTTAACGCACTTTCGACAGTTACTTTTACTATATGAGATTCATGTTCAGGATCTTCTTGAATTTCAAATGTATATTTTTTAAGCAGATTATTCTCTTCGGCTTTAAAATAAGTTCTCCATTCTTCAACTAATTTTTCTAAAACGTTTTTAGCTTTTAAATTATCAACATCTAACTGACCTTGTTTAATAATTTTTGCCAATATATCTTTATCAAATGGCTTATCATAAGAGTTGATAACACTTATATATGCTTTATACTTATTTAAGATAACACTTACTTCTTCTTCCGCTTTTTCGCTCGAATCAATTTTTACTTGTGCTGAATCCAAAGCAGAACTTATTAAATATTTTTCAAGTGTTCTTTCATCCTTCAAATACCTCTCATTCTTTCCTTTTTTGTATTTATATAAAGGTGGCTGAGCAATATAAAGATGACCTCTTTCAATTATCTCTGGAAATTGTCTATAAAATAACGTCAGAAGTAGGGTTCTAATATGGGAACCATCTACGTCTGCATCGGTCATAATAACTATTTTGTGATATCTTAGTTTTGCAATATCAAAATTATCTTTTCCAATACTTGTCCCCATTGCCTGAACAAGCATTTTTATTTCATCATTTGCAAGCATTTTATCATAACGAGCTTTTTCTACGTTTAATATCTTACCTTTCAATGGAAGAACTGCTTGGTGTTTTCTATCTCTTCCTTGTTTTGCGGATCCACCTGCAGAATCACGCTCAACAATATAAATTTCACAAAGAGCTGGATCTTTCTCCTGACAATCTGCCATTTTCCCCGGTAGTCCTGCAAAGTCCATTGCAGATTTTCTTCTTGTAAGTTCTCTTGCTTTTCTAGCTGCCTCTCTCGCACTTGCAGCATCAACTGATTTTTTAATAACTGTTTTACCTACTGAAGGATGTTCTTCTAAGTATTGTTTTAACTTTTCACCAACAAGTGAGTTTACGATACCTTCCACCTCAGATGATCCTAGTTTATCTTTTGTTTGTCCTTCAAATTGAGGGTTGGCAAGTTTTGCAGATACAATCGCTGTTAATCCCTCTCTCATATCGTCACCCGTAAGTGACAATTTTCCTTTTAGAAGATTGTTTTCTTTCGCGTAATTATTTAAAACTCTTGTTAGTGCTGTTTTAAATCCTGAAATATGAGTACCACCACCTGGTGTATGAATATTATTTGCATACCCCGTAAGGGTCTCCGAATAAGAGTCGGTCCATTGCATTGCAATTTCAATTTCATAGTCATCTCTTGAACTGAAGAAATAAACAGGTTTCTTGTGAATAGCAGTTTTTGCTCGATTTAAATAAGTTACAAACTCAGCAAGTCCACCTTCGTAGTGAAATTCTTCTCTTTTTTCATTTCTTTCATCTTTAATTACAATTTTTAATCCTTTATTTAAAAAGGCCATTTCTCTAAATCTATTAGCTAGTCTTTCGTAATCAAATTCATGAATTTCAAATAATTCATTATCCAGTTTAAAAGTAACGGCAGTACCAGAATCCTTTGGATCACAATCACCAATAATTTTTAATGGTTCCTTAGGTACCCCTTTGTGAAATTCTACCTCGTGAACTTTACCTTCTTTTTTTATTTCTAATTTTAATGTTGAGCTCATGGCATTTACAACAGCTGCACCTACACCATGAAGTCCACCAGAAACCTTATAGGCTCCACCTTCTTCGTTAAATTTTCCCCCAGCATGTAGTTTGGTATAAACAATCTCTGCTGCAGATACACCTTCTGTTGGATGTAACCCGACAGGGATTCCTCTTCCGTCATCTATAACGGTAATTGAATTATCAATATGAATGACAACTTTTATTTGTGAACAAAAACCTGCCAAGGCTTCATCAACTGCATTATCAACAATTTCATATACACAATGATGAAATCCTCTTGCGCCTGTATC
>JBFKKF010000519.1:0-2016 GCA_041631355.1 Bacteriovoracaceae bacterium
GTGATTTCTGCTAATGGGGTATGAGATATCTTAGACTTTAATAACAATTGCATTTTTTCTCTTACTTGGGGAGGAAGTTGTTCAAATAGGGTTTCAATTCTCTTTTTGATTATTTGCAGCTCTTTAAAAACCTCTTGGTTGGATTGATTTATTTCTTGTTGAATTTCTGTAATGGTATCGAGGGAACCTTGGAGAAATGAACTTGTTTTTGAGATTTTTTCTGTAAGTATGTCTATACTTTCCATTGAGTTAAGAATTTGTTGTTCTAGTTCCTCAATATTTTTCTTGGCCATATTAATTTGAACTTCTAAAGCTTCGATTTGTTTTGGGTCAAAAGCATTGGTGAGTTCGGCTTCTGACTTAGACAATATGGTATGGTTTCTTTCGAGTTCATTTTCCATTGAAATCAGTTCGCTATTTAATTTTTCTAGTTTAGCTTGGTCAATTCCGAGTTGCTCTAAGCGATCCTGTCTCATTACTTCAATTTTTTGGATTCTCTCTAGTTCCTCGGCCACAACTTTTTCTAAGCTCTGCTCTTTAAGATTTAAACTATTGATTTCTTTTAATATTCTGAAGCTCTCTTTATTCAACTTGTGACCTTTTAATTAATAGTGTAATTTGTCAGTTATGCAGATTAGATCTTATAATCAAATTCTTTCAGAGTTGGCCAGTTTTAAATATGTTATTATAGATAAGAAAGTTAGCAATTTATATCCAGATTTATTTAGAGCAATGAATTCCTGTAAGGTTTACTTTCTCGAAAATCCTGAAGCATCTAAAAACTTAGCCGATTATGAAGTAATGCTTAATTTCTTTCTTGAAAATGGCGTCACTCGAAATGATGAGGTTTTAGTTATTGGTGGAGGGGCAACGAGTGATCTTGGAGGATTTGTTGCGGCGACTGCTTTGAGAGGAATAGGTTGGACTGTGGTTCCAACAACCTTGCTTTCAATGATAGATGCGGCTATCGGTGGTAAAGTCGGAGTGAACTCTAAGTATGGAAAGAATCTAATTGGCAACTTTCATCACCCATCAAGAGTACTTCTCTGTTCAGACTTTCTCCAAACTCTTCCTGAGGAGGAATTGCTTTCGGGGAAGGGGGAGTTGTTAAAATATTGCATTTTATCCCATGAAATTTTCGAAGAGGTCAGAGAGAATTATCATGAAAACAGATGGCTTGTTAAATGTGCAAGATTTAAGGAGAGTATAACTAATGCAGACTTTAGGGAAAGTGGGGAGCGAAAAATTTTAAATTTAGGGCATACTTTTGGACATGCCTTTGAAAAATGTTTAAATCTTCCCCATGGTATTGCAGTTGTCTATGGGTTGAAATTAATTATTGAGTTGTATGTACCTACATTATACAGAGAGTTTGTTGGCTTAACCGAGATATTAGAAATAGAGCTGCAAGAGCTTCAATGTGACTTTGAAGAGTTTAAAAACTATCTGTTAAGGGATAAAAAGAAGGTCTCAAATGAAGAGATTGAGTTAATTATTCCTGGTCAAAAGCCTGGAAAGGTAACTATTGAAAAAATGAATATTAACAAGGTTTTAAATAAAATACTTAATTATGAACAGTATTCAAATTACTTCCTCTAAAGTACCTGATAAAATTTTTTGTCCGACTTCTAAGTCCTATGCCAATAGAGCATTGATTATTGCAGCACTAAAGCGCTCGTCCATTGAGGTTAAAGACCTTCCCGAGGCCACAGATGTTCAAGATTTAATTTTAAACCTTGAGGAATTAGGAATAGACCTTATCAGAGCTGAGAGTAATATTCGTATTATAAACAGCTTCCCTGATTGTGAAATTAAACGTGAGGATCCGGTGTACTTATCTGGTAGTGAAGGGGGGACAACGATTCGCTTTCTCATCCCTTTACTGGCCCTAGGATCAAATACATACTATATCAAACTTCAAGGAGGTCTTAAGAACAGACCGATGCAGCAATTGATTGACTTAATTAATGAATTAGGAGGAAGTTGCAGTAAAATTGATGACAACCTAATCATAAA
>JBFKKF010000520.1:0-2011 GCA_041631355.1 Bacteriovoracaceae bacterium
GGAAAGTGATGTGGAAGCACAAGGTGACATGAGAACTGATGCATGACATTGCAACACCAAGCAATGGGGCATTTGTTTACCTACTGCTGGAAAACAATTGGAAAGTATGGAAGGAGGCAGTGAAAAGAGAAGAGAAGAAAGCAAGAGCAGACTTTGTTATTGATAATACTAGAGACAAAAGCCAGCTGGAGCAACAAGCGATTGAGTTTTTAAACAACATTTTAGAAAATTATACTGATAAATAGTGCTTCTCTATAGAGGAGATAATTTGCTTTCTATGAGACTCATCCATTTCTAAAACTCCCTCTAAAAAGCGGATGATACTTTTAATCACTGTAAGATCAATATCACTTTCTACTGAAATAAGATCACTCCCTTTATGATGGGCCACCTTAGCTTCCTCAACTACACCAATATTAAACTTGCCATTAGCATTTCTCTCCAGAATTTTTCCTTTATAAGAAATTTGAAAGAAGGTAACTTTTCCGTCTTTTTCCAAATAGAAAACTTCCTTACTTGAATCACTAAAAAACCAATAAGGTTTCCCCTCTTTTCTAGGAGCAAGACGATTAGGATCCATCATCTTGACATCATGGGCATCTATTTCACACTCAAAATAATCAAGTACTGCTTGGCTAAATTTTTCGAGATTCGCACTTACAACAAGCCCCATAAAATGCTCGGTAACATGCACAACCCTAGTTTGAACCTTAAGATCTGAATTGTTGATAAAAACTGTAATTTCTATTTCTCGGTTAGCTACAAACTCATTTAGAAGATTCTCACCCTGGAGGGCCAGTCCTCCGATGGAGATATTCTTTACCAAGTAGGTCTTATCACCAATTTTTGCCTGCAATTTATGATGCTCATTAACATAAAATCTGTGGGAGCGTGCAATAGTTTTTTTCCGAAAAATTTTCTTCAAAATTCCCATAATGATAATCATACACCAAGATTAAATAATACCAGCATTTTTTTTACATTTTTTTGCACTAAACCAAGAAATGATGCATTGCAATCTGTTAATATTGATTACTATAAATTAAGATTTAATACATTTAAAATTCTCATAAAAGGATACATTTTGGATACCAAGAAGAACAAAGAACTCGCACTAAAATATCACTCTGAGGGAAGACCTGGAAAAATCGAAGTAACCCCCACTAAACCCTGTATTAGTTCCCAAGACCTGGCCCTTGCCTACTCTCCCGGAGTGGCCGAACCCTGTTTAGAAATAGCAAAAAATCCAGATGATGTTTATAAATATACCACCAAAGGAAACCTAGTCGGCGTCGTTAGTAATGGCTCGGCAGTCTTAGGACTCGGAAATATTGGTCCCCATGCAGGAAAGCCAGTCATGGAGGGGAAGGGAGTACTTTTTAAAAGATTCGCTGATGTAGACGTCTTCGATATTGAGCTTGATGCCAATACTGTTGAAGAAATGGTTTCTGCGGTACAAGCACTGGGGCCAACATTTGGCGGAATTAACTTAGAGGATATTAAAGCACCCGAGTGTTTTGAAGTGGAGCAAATACTACAAGAAACTATGGATATTCCAGTTTTTCACGACGATCAACACGGTACTGCCATCATCGCCTCTGCTGGTTTTATTAATGCTCTTGAAATCACCAAAAGAAAAATTGAGAAGACTAAAATTGTTTTTAGTGGTGCAGGAGCAGCAGCAATGGCCATTGCCAAATTATTCTTTAAATTGGGAGTGAAGCCTGAAAACCTTATTATGTGTGACTCAAAAGGTGTCATCTATAAAGGTAGAGCTGAGGGAATGAACAAGTATAAAGAAGAATTTGCTGTTAATACCAAGGATAGAACCCTAGCAGATGCACTTAAGGGAGCTGATGCGTTTATGGGTTGTTCTATGAAAGGTGTTGTGAATAAAGAAATGGTCAAAAGTATGGCCAAAAAACCTATTATTTTTGCCATGGCAAATCCTGATCCAGAGATCACTCCAGAGGAAGTTGCTGAAGTGCGAGATGATGCCATCATGGCAACC
>JBFKKF010000521.1:0-2006 GCA_041631355.1 Bacteriovoracaceae bacterium
AGAGTTTTTGCCACTTTATTGAGAGTATCAAAAATAACATTTCGAATTTCACGAAAACTCTCCAGCAGTACGAGCATAGTAAATCCCGTGACACTGAAAAGCTTGAAAAATTGTCCAATCAGGTAGAAGTCCTTAAACATAAACTTAATAAAGATTATAAGAATAAAGAAAGAGAAGAGAAATCCTTGCGAGATATTGCCAATAAACATGCCATTTTACAATGTCAGAAACTATCAGAAGAAAAAGGATACTGCGTAGTTTGCAATGGGCCACTCCATTTGGACTCAGAGATAATCGACATCAATTCCAACGAACCAAATAACCACCAAGACAATCTTCAATTAATTAATACAAGGATTGATGAATATAACCTATCGATCCAAAGCTATAAAACGCAAATTGAGGTATTAAAAAATGCTCTTGTTTTAAAATCAACTCATATATCACAGCAATGCATGGATATTAATTCTGCAATCAGCAACAAGAATATTGAACTAGACAGTATCAACCCAGAAAATGCTCGTGATTTGTTTTTACAAATCCAAGAGTATTCCAGGCTTAATAAAACTCAGCTTGAAATAATGATCCAAGATTTTGAAAAACAAAGAAATCAGCAACAAAAATTGCAAAATCTTAATGACCGTATTCAGGAAATTCAATCAGCTCTAGATCGTATAGAAAAAAAGATTGCTAATGCTAAAGATGAAACTAAACTATTGCACGACGAAATCAATTCAAAAGTTGAAAATATTATTCATCATAATTTTAAAACCATTAATGAGCTAATCGATAAGATACACTCTTTACAAAAATTATTTAATAAATACCAACAATTAACAACTCAAAAGTCACAAATTCAAGAGAGATACAATTTTCAAAAGCAGCAAATTTCACTTTTAGCTTCCAAAATTGAACTGAAGAAACAGAGAATAAACCTCCTCGCAGAAGAAGAACAATGCTTGAGAGCATCTCTAAATAAGAGTTCTCCAAATATTTCTCCAAGCTTGAGATTAGAAGAATTAGAACAAAAGTATCAATCCCTAGATGACAATTTAAGTAAAAGGCATGAAGCCCATAGACAATGTGAAGTACAAATTGCTGAACTACAGTCCCGGATTGGACTTATCCAAGAACAACTCAAGCAAATTCAAGCCCAAATTACCATTGATGGCCAAGCAATCACAATGAATGCAACCCAACTAGATCTTAGCCTCGTAGATCAATTCCAAGAATTCACAAAGCTCCAGTTAA
Source organism: Bacteriovoracaceae bacterium (assembly GCA_041631355.1). Classification (GTDB taxonomy): domain Bacteria; phylum Bdellovibrionota; class Bacteriovoracia; order Bacteriovoracales; family Bacteriovoracaceae. The sequence continues at coordinate 1,252 of JBFKKF010000521.1, forward strand.
TTAGTAAGTCGTTTATAGAAATAGAGCTTAATCACGAACAGGTACAATCTGAGGTCATCAGTACGGGGCTCCATTATTTTAACAATCTCATTCAAAGTAGTGAGATCACTTTAGAAGATCTAATTAAAGATTATACTCAGAAAAAAACCCTGTATTTAAAGAAAGAAAGCTCCAAAGCAGAGGTTAAAAAGTACCAGGATGAAATAAATGAAATCACTACTATTAAGGCCGAGTTAGACAACCTCAATGCAATTATTGGAAAAGATGAATTTAGAAATTTTATCTTGATGACGATTGAGAGGCTTTTACTCGAGCAAACTAATAGTGAACTTCAAACTCTATGTAACTCTCGATACAAAATCGTTCATAGCAACAAAATCACAAACTCAAATGAGTTTGAGGTTATTGATTATTATAATGATGGTTTAGTCAGAAAAGTATCCACTCTTTCTGGTGGAGAAACCTTTTTAGTATCCTTGGCAATGGCCATGGCCTTAGCAGAGCTAACTCGAGGAAACACACAAATAGATTCACTATTTATAGATGAAGGCTTTGGAAGCCTAGACAAAGATTCAATTGAAGAGGTCTATGATCTACTTATAAATATTCAAACTACTGGACGACAGATTGGGATAATATCCCATGTCGAAAGCTTGACCCAAAGAATACCAATCAACCTTGAATTGATTAAAAATAGCGCTGGTTCATCACATATTATCACCTCATATAATTGACAATATTTAGACTAGCTATTC
>JBFKKF010000522.1:0-2006 GCA_041631355.1 Bacteriovoracaceae bacterium
AGTTTATTGAGTGGCTCATTCCTGGGCAGGCAAACTTAATAGATGCAGACGGCACTAAACCAAATATTGCGGCTCATATTGCAGCATCTCATACCTTTTTTAATGTAACTGCCACATTATTGTTTCTTCCATTTTTAGGCTACCTTGCAAAATTTGTTACAAGAATTACTCCAGAGAGAGGAGAGTCAAATAAGCATTTGATTCTAGTTGGTGAGCCAAGTGAAATCCTACCTGCAACCGCCATTATTCAGGCACAGTCTGAAGCCAAAAAGATGAAAGATATATTGGATCGAATGTTTAAACTGACTAAGGATTATATGCAGGAGCCTTCGCCTAAAAAACTTGCTAAAATTCGGGACTATGAGCGGATCACCGATAATATCCAAAAAGAAGTTACGGTTTTCTTATGCAAGGTCATGGAAAAACCCATGAGTGAGCAACAATCATTACAATCTCAGTCAATTATTAAAATGGTAGATGAGTTTGAATCGATTGCCGATTACTTGGATAGGATTGCATTTTATAAAAGTAAATTAAAGTCTGGTGAATTGGACGGTGCGAGTGAAAATGAGCTGGATATATTTATGGATGATGTATGGAAGTTTTTCCAGCAGACGGTAGATGGTTTTATGACCGGAAAAATGAATAATCTTGATGCTGCTTTTAAGAAGAGTGAAGAATTAAGGCTTTGGGCAGATGATATGCGTGATAAGCATGTTGATAGAGTATCAAAGGGTCAATATAATCCACTCACGGCCATGACTTATTCAGATATGGTGGTTGCCTTAAGAAAAGTTAGGGCCCATTCTATGAATGTCGCTGAAGCCGTCTCCATGTATTATAAAGAAGAGGTTTAGTGGCGAGTGTTTTTCAAGATGATCCAACTCTAATCTTTGAAATAAGGCAAGGACTTGAAAGAGAGTGCTTAAGAGTAGATCAAAACGCTAACATTTCTTTGCGACCCCACCCTCCTGAACTAGGAAGTAAACTTACTCATCCCCATATCACGACGGATTATTCTGAAAATTTATTGGAATATATTAGCTCAGTACATACAAATACTCGCTCATTAATGGGGGAGTTATTAGAACTACATGCTTTTACATTAAAAAATCTAGAGGATGAATTATTGTGGCCATCCAGCATGCCAGCAATTCTACCTGAAGATGAGCAAGATATCCCACTGGCCTATTATGGTGAGTCTAATGTGGGTAAACTTAAAACTCTTTATAGAAGAGGTTTAGGAAGTAGGTACGGAAGACGAATGCAGTCAATTGCTGGTATTCATTATAATATTTCTTTTAGCGATAATTTTTGGAACTACCTCCACCATCTTGAAAAAAGTGATTTAAGCTTAAAAGAATACAAGAATCAAAGGTACTTTGGGATTATTCGTAACTTTAATCGTTATAGATGGATTCTGATGTATCTATTTGGTGCATCTCCGGCGGTGGACTCATCTTTTTTAAAGAATCGCCCTCATAAATTGGAAAAACTAGGAGAAGATACACTTTTTAGCCCCTATGGTTGTTCTTTGCGAATGGGTGGACTTGGTTATACCAGTGAAGCTCAAAAAGATATCTCAATTTGTTATAATTGTGTTGAAAGTTATATTGAAACCTTGGAGGAGGCAAGACTCACACCTTATCCTGCTTATGAAAAAATTGGTCTTAAAAATAAAGAAGGTGATTATCTTCAGCTAAATACCCATTTGCTTCAAATTGATAATGAGTATTACTCTACCATTCGCCCCAAAAATATTGCTAGGACTCGAGAGAGTGCATTGATGGCGCTACATAAAAGGGGAGTTGAGTATCTCGAGTATAGACTATTAGATGTTGATCCAAGATATCCCTTGGGAGTTTCAAGAGATACAATTCTTTTTATGCATATCTTTATGGCCTTTTGCTTAGATAAAAATTCCCCACCCATCACTGATGAGCAGTGTAGAGAATACGATCAAAATTTTGCAAAAATAACGGTGGAGGGAAGACGGCCAGGCTTAA